>JBJOIF010000001.1:0-2522 GCA_046047335.1 Planctomycetota bacterium
GTCCGGCTCAGTGCGCCCCACCGGAGTCACCCGCGTGCGCACCCACCGGACCTCGATGGGTCCGCCGTCGGGATCCATGGAACGCCACTCGGCCTCCGTGCCGCCACCGGTCGCCAACGCACGGAGCATGCGCTCCGCGGCCGCCGGGGCAAGCCATCCGGCGGGCGGCACGGGAACGCGCTCGACGCTTCGGCGGCCGCCCTGCTCCTGGACGACCTCGATGCCGTCCGGGCCGAACCTCCACGTGCTGCGCACGGGAGCGCCGCCCGTGATGCGTTCGCTCTCGGCGGAGATCGGCTCGCCGGAGCCGGACTCGCGGAACAACGAGCGCGAGCGGATCACCACCCGCTGGCCCATCCGACCGAGCTCAAGGTGCGACTCGCGCTCGGTCTCGAGCCCACCCTCCACCGGCCGGACCACCTCGCGGGACCAGCCGCACGGCGTCCCACCGAGCGAGAGCCTGAACCAGTGCTCGCCGAGGATGGATGGCTCGACGGGTACTCGCCCGGCTGGCGGGGACGCAACGGGGGCCGCCGGGGCGGGCGGGGCATCAGCTGCATCGCAGGCCCACGCCGCCGCGCAGAGCGCGATCGCCGGGAGCATCGCCACGCTGGCCAGCTCGCGGCGCCATGCGCCCATGCGCAGCGCGACGCAGGCAGGCCAGTCACTCGGGGCGCATGAGCGGGAAGAGGATGACATCGCGGATCGATTCCGAATTGGTCATGAGCATCACCAGCCGGTCGATGCCCATGCCCATGCCGCCCGCGGGTGGCATGCCCACGCGCAGGCTCTCGACGAAGTCATGGTCGAGCGTGCGGAAGGTGCTCTCCTCGTCGTCGGCACCGGCGAGCTGTTCGGTGAACTTGGCGAGCTGGATGTCCGGGTCGTTGAGCTCGGTGTACGCGGGACCGACCTCCATGCCGGCGATGAAGAGGTCCCATCGCTCGGCGATCTCGGGATGGGCGCGGTTGGGCCGCGTGAGCGGCGAGATCGCGCTCGGGTAGTCGAGCACGAAGGTGGGGCGCCTTGGGTCGATGAGTGCCTCGGCCTTCTCCTCGAACAGCTCGTTGACGAGGAGCCAATGGTCGAGCGTCGCGGCGTTCTCGATGCGGTGCGCAACGCCTGCGGCACGAACCCTCGCCTCGTCGCGCATGTCGAAACCGAATGCACGTTCGAAGAGGTCGGCGTAGCGCACGCGCTCGAAGGGCGCGCGGTAGTCGATCTCGAGGGTCCCAAAGGGAAGCACCGGCCCCGCCCCGCCCTCCGGGACGCCGGCCACGCCGCAAGCCACATGGTGCACGAGCGACTCGACCATCTCGAGCATGGTCATGTAATCGCCGAAGGCCTCGTACGCCTCCATGGCGGTGAACTCGGGATTGTGGCTGCGGTCGACGCCCTCGTTGCGGAAGTTGCGATTGATCTCGAAGACCTTGCGCATGCCGCCGACCATCAGGCGCTTCAGGTAGAGCTCGGGCGCGATGCGCATGAAGAGCTCCATGTCGAGCGCGTTGTGCCGCGTCACGAACGGGCGCGCCGCAGCGCCCCCCGCGATCGGCTGCATCATCGGGGTCTCCACCTCGAGGTAGCCCCGCGACTCCATGAACCGCCGCACCATGCTCACGATGCGCGAGCGCTGCTCGAACGTCCGCACGGTCTGCGGGTTCGAGTACATGTCGACGTACCGCTTGCGGTAGCGGATCTCGGCGTCCTCGAGCCCATGCCACTTGCCGGGCGGCGGAGCCAGGCTCTTGGCGCTGATCTCGACGTGCGAGGCCCACACGCACGTCTCGCCCTTGTTGGTGCGGCCGATCGGCCCCTCGGCGGTCACCACGTCGCCGTAGTCGAGGATTTTGGCGAGCGTGAACTCGGCCTCGGGGACATTGGCCTTGCTGACGGTGACCTGCAGGTCGCCGGAGGCGTCGCGCAGCCAGACGAACACCAGCTTGCCGAGATCCCGGTGCTGCATCACGCGGCCGGCGATCCGGACCCGGGCACGGCCATCAATCGGCGCGGGAAGCGCGGGGTCGGCCTTGCGTGCCGCCTGTCCCGCCTCGAAGGCCGCGTGCGCGGCCTCGTCGAATCGGGCGCGCGCGTCGGCGCACGACATCAGGCCGTCGACGCGGTGCCCGAAGGGCTCCATGCGCAGCTCGTCGCGAAGTTGCGCCAGCTTCGCGCGGCGCGCGGCGACGAGCGCGCCCTCGTCCTCGGGTGCGGGGGGAGTCACGGGTTCGGCTGGGTTCTGCATGGCGCGGCGCCCGGGCGGCATCCTGCCGCATGACGGGCGTCGAGCCATGCTAGCGATCGCGACGCGGCGGAACGGCAGGCAGCGCATATCCTGACGCGGCTCGACGCGACGGAACGCGGCGGGCGACACCACCATGACCACCCACATCAAGCGCATCGGAGTCCTCACCGGCGGCGGCGACTGCCCCGGCCTCAACGCCGTCATCCGAGCCGTCACCAAGACCGCCATCTGGAAGCACGGCATCGAGGTCGTCGGCATCGAGGACGGTTTCCAAGGG
>JBJOIF010000002.1:0-6140 GCA_046047335.1 Planctomycetota bacterium
CAGCAGGCCAATCCCCGTTCCATGAAGGTCCAGGAGTTCCGTCCGGAGCTGCTCCAGCACCGACTCGGGCATGCAGGCCGGTCCAGCGGAGAAGTTGTAGACCCGCCCCGGGCCGGGGGTGGACGGGAGCTCGCGATGGATGGCGGCGGCGGAGGGCATGACGCGATGGTATTCGCGGCCATCGCTGCCCCCGCCACGAATCGAAAAGTCCGAGAATTACTAGGCTGGCCGCGCGGCCTGAGGGGATCCAATGCAGCCTTCACACGATCGCAGCACACCGACGGTGTCAATCCATGGTCTTTTTCACGCAGACGCCTTGACCGGACAGGAAGACGGGGCACAGTGGAGTTGTGGAACGTTGCCAGTTGCTTGGCAACGTGGAGCGGATACGGAAAAGGGACTGACCGAACGGGTGCTTGCCGACTGCGTGTGTCGGCAGCGTTTGTTCCCAGAGCGGTGGTTCCCTATGTCCGTCCTGCCAGACGACACCCAGCCCAATACTCCGTTGCCCGTGCTCTTCGAGCGCATCTACGTGCGCCTGAAGGAACTCTCCGGAATGTTCATGCGCCACCAGCCGGCGGGGCACACCCTGCAGCCCACGGCGATCGTGCATGAGGCCTTCCTGAAGCTCGCCGAGCGCGACGCCGCCGACTTCGCCAACGACGAGCACTTCTTCGCCACCGCTGCCACGGTGCTGCGGAGCGTGCTCGTCGACCACGCCCGCCGACGCACCAGCAAGAAGCGCGGCAGCGGCAAGCGTGGCGCGACGATGGAAGCCTACGAGCCGCAGGACACGTCGGCCGACGTGGTGGGCATGCTCGAACTCGAGGACGCGCTGCGCAGCCTGGCGGCGGTGGACGCCCGCGCGGCCAAGGTGGCGGAGCTCCGGATCTTCGGTGGCATGTCCATGGAACACGTGGCGCGGCTCAACGAGACCAGCGTCCCGACGGCAGAACGCGACTGGCGTTTCGCCCGGGCGTACCTCGAGAAGCAGTACGGCGTTCGCACCGCCGGCGCGGAGCGCGTCTCCGTGGATTCAGAAGCAGCATGAGCGCGCTCGCACACGAGGACCGCTGGGCCACCGTGCGTCGGATCTTCGACGCCGCCGTGGACCTGCCCGCCGAACTGCGCCGGTCGTTCCTCGATCGGGAGTGCGGCGACGACACCGCCACGCGAGCCGAGGTCGAGGAGCTGCTCGTGGCCAGCGACTCGGCCGTGGACCTTCCGGCCGACCGTGCCGCGGCGACGCCGGAAGTGGCGGAGCGCATGCCCGAGATCTTGGGCTACCGGCTCGAGCGACGCCTGGCCCACGGCGGGTCCAGCCGCGTCTACGAGGCCACGAGCCTCGAGAACGGCCGGACCGTCGCGATCAAGGTGATCAGCTCCGGTGCGTCCGCCTCGGCGCTGCAGCGCTTCCGGCAGGAATGCCGAGTCCTCTCGCGATTGGACCACCCGGGCATTGTGCGCCTCTACGAGACCGGCCACACGCCCGACGGGCACGTGTACCTGTCGATGGAATTCATCCACGGGCTGTGCATCGACCGTCACGTGGCGGAGCACGCCTCGAGCGACCTCGAGCGCATCGGCCTGGTGATCGATGTCTTGGATGCCCTCTCGCACGCCCATGCCGCGGGCGTGATCCACCGCGACCTGAAGCCCCACAACATCCTGGTCGACGGCTCCGGCCGGGCGCGGCTCGTGGATTTCGGCGTGGCGCGGCTCAACCGCGAGGATGGCCACCGCACCGGATTCCACACCGAGACCGGCAACCTGGTCGGCACGTTCGCCTACATGAGCCCCGAGCAGGCCGACGGTAAGAATGGCCGCATCGGCCCGGCCACCGACGTCTACCAGTGCGCAGTGGTGCTCTATGAACTGCTGGCCGGGCGCCTGCCCTACGACATCGAGGATCGCAGCGCCATGTCGCTCCTGAAGGCCGTCCTGTTCGATGCGCGCTCCCCGCTTGGGGCCGTGGCGCCTCGATTCTCGGGCGCCATGGACCGTGCCATCAACCGGGCGCTCTCCGCGGATCCCGCCGACCGCCCGCAGACCGCCGCGCTGTTCGCCGAGCAACTTCGCCAAGCGGCGCAGGAGCTTCGGCGCGGCTGACCCATGCTTCATGACGCGCGTCGGGAGGCGCGTGACCTTCTGAGCGGCTCCGACCTTCGTCGGGGCCGCTCATCTTTCCGAGTCAACACGACGTGGTCCGTCGCGAAGCCAAGCGCAATCGGTGCCGCCGGTCAGCCCACGCGGACCCCGAGGCCCGGGTGGGCCGCGGTGCGGGCGGCGAATCCGACCCGGAGCGAGATCGGCCCGTCCGACGTGGACGCGCGCAGCACGTATCGCCCAGGCGGAAGAAGCAGCGGCGCCATGCCGGCATCGCGCGCCGCAAGGTCCGGGATGATCGGTCGCGCAAACGCGTCGATGATCTCGGCCTCGGAAGAGTCGCACGGGCACTCGGCCCACGCGTCCACCGGGGCAGCGCCCGTTCCATCGACGAGGAAGTCGATCTCGAGACTGGCCCGAGCGGGGCCAACGAGCGTCGCGTGTACCACCTGCAAGGCAATGTCCACCGTGACCGAACCACCGACCCCAGGCGCCCGCACGTCAAAGCGCTGCGACACCGGATCGATGGAGAGGAGCTCACGCCGGATCACGGCCCGACCGTCCACCCAGAGTGCCGCGTCGGCGCCCCAGAAGGTGATGGATCCCATGTGCGGCGAACGACTGGCCGGGGCTTGCGGAAGGGCACTGCTCACGAGAAAGCAAACGCGATCCAAACGGGTCTTCCATCAGGCCATCACCGAAATCCCATGCGGCGACCCCACGGATTGTCTGATAACAATATGGCGCACATTGCCGTGACTTCCCGTGATGGTCCGCACCCCTGCCCTGCGTTCCTGAGAGTGACACCGTCCACTCCCTTCGCGCGCCTGGCAGGGCCGCGGAGAAACATACGCCCGCACCGGAGTACACGCCTCTGGTGCGGGTTTTCATTTGGCCGTCGAATTCCTTGAATCCTGTTGCCATCGGGCCAACTCGAACCGATGTTGAACGAGGATCGCTTCACCGTCGCCAATGAGGCGGCAGCGGTCCATTCACCTTTGACGGAGACTCTCGATGACGAACAGCAAGAAGCTCAGCGCCGCAGATCTCGCCGCCGTGACTGGTGGCAAGCTCAAGAAGGGCGCAGCCTCAAGCAAGCAGGCGAGCGCCGGCCGCAAGGCACCGGCCCCAGCCAAGAAGGCGGTCTCGGTCAGTTCGCGCCGCGGCCGACGCTGATTGGCGGCGCCACGGTGCTGGGGGTCGAGGCGGACCCGGGTTGGGTGCGCTCGGCCTCCAGCAGAGGTGGCACGCGCAAGAACGCATCGGGGTCCGCGCCGGGGTCGCCCGACTCCGGAGATGCCAACGGGATGTCGGTGTCGATCGACAGTCCGGCGCGACCCGGTACCAGCCCG
This sequence comes from Planctomycetota bacterium, assembly GCA_046047335.1. GTDB lineage: Bacteria > Planctomycetota > Phycisphaerae > Phycisphaerales > SM1A02 > UBA966. The sequence goes on from JBJOIF010000002.1 coordinate 3,459, forward strand.
GCGGCGTCACTGAGGTCGAGCAGCGCCAGTTGGTAGCGAACCTCGGCGCCGGCCTCCGCGCGTTGGGCCTGTGCCAACTGAAGCAGCGACTGCGTCAGGTCGGTGATGGTGGCGGCGCGCCGCTCGTAGAGCGCGCGGACCCCGTCGTAGGCGCGCGACGCAAGTTCCGTGGCCTGTCGCGTGGCCACCAAGGCCTGCCAACCGGTGCCCGCCCGTGAGACCGCGTCGTAGACCTCGCGGGTGATGGTCAGGCGGCGATCTTGGCTGGTGGCCAATTCCTTGAGCCGACGGTAGAGCGCCGCACGGAGGTCCGACCGCGCCGCCTCGTTGCCCAGCGGGAGCTCGAACCGGACGCCGGCGTTGAACGAGAAGATCGTCGAGCCGTCGGCGCCCCCGCCACCCACGGCGTCGCCGAGCGTCTGCCCGAAGCTCACGGGTGCCGCCGTCCCGTACGCATCGAGCTTGGGCAGCATGCCGTTCTGGGCGACCTGGACACCCAGCGTTGACTCGGCGATGGCCAGCTCCGCCTCCAGCATCTCGGTGCGCTGCCGAAGGGCCGTGTCCAGCACCGCCTGGGGCAGAAAGCTGTACTGGCGCCGTTCCGGCTCGGTGGCAAACGTGAGCACCACCGAGTCGTCGAGCGGGACGTCGGGACGATTCATCGACTGCTTCAGTTCCCTTGACCGCGCGCGGAACAACTCGCTGGCGATGATCACGTCGTCCACCTGGCTCACGGCGAGGAATCGTGCCTTGACCACCTCGGTGGCGGCGGCCATGCGCGCCTCGGCCAGCGACTGCGCGACGCCCACCTGCTCCACGGCACGGCGGTAGCTCTCGACGGCGATGTCGAACGCCCGGCGCGCGCCGTAGGCGCGCCAGTAGGTGCGCTCCGCCTCGACGAGCAGCTGCTGCACGGCCAGACGAGTGCGCACCTCGACCCGCCGCTGGCCGAACTCCGCCAGCAGGATGCTGGACTCGTTCACCAGCCGCCCCGCCCCGCGCAGCAACGGCTGCGTCAGCGAGAAGCGGGGGACGCTCTGGTAGCCGTTCGAGTCCTGCGGAACCAGGGACGGGAACTGGTCATCGAAGTAGAGCAGCCGCCAATCGACGTCCAGCTGGCCACCGTCGGCGAGCGGGACGTTGAGGTTCGGGCGGACCTCGCCGTTCCAGATCTCCGCCTGCAGCGGAGGCGCGAAGTTCACGTCGCGGCCGCCATCGGCCTCGATGCCGAACGTCCACTCGAACTTGGCGCGCTCGCGCAACACACGCTCGTTGGCGATGGCGGGGTCGATGCGCACCACCTTGATGCCCAGGTTGTTCTCGAGCACCGCGGCACGTACCGAGGCCAGCTCGAGCGCCTCGCTTCGCTGCCCGGGCTCGAGGCCCGCGAGATCCTCCGGGCTCGGCGGCACCAAGTCCGGCGCCGGAAGCGGCCCGACCTCCCCGAGCGCCGAGAGGTCGCCGTTGCCGTAGGTCGACAGCCGGTGGGCCACCTCGTCCGACAGGATGCCCTGGCGCTGGTAGGGAGAGTCGCATCCGGCAACCGCGGCCATGGCGATGGCGCAGGCGCTCAGGCGATGAAGGGCAAGGCGAACGCTCATGCCGGGCCTCCCCCGGCGCCGGGATCCTCGAGCAACTGCCGGCGGACCAGCTCACGGAACCGGCCGTCCAGGGCCAAGAGCTCGTCGTACGTGCCCGATTCGACCACCTCGCCCTGTTCCAGGACGTGGATGCAGTCGGCGTGCCGCACCGTGCTCAGCCGATGCGCGATGACCACGCGCGTCACGGCACGCTCGCCAAGCGATGCGGAGACGTGGGCCTGGGATACCTCGTCAAGCGCGCTGGTGGCTTCGTCGAACAGCAGGATCCTCGGGTTGCCCGCCAGCGCCCGGGCGATCATCAACTTCTGCGACTGGCCGCCGGACAGCGTCTGCTCGTTGACGAAGGTGTGCATCTGCATGGGCATCGCCCGGATGTCCTCGGCCAGACCCGCGGCTTCGGCGGCGGCCCAGGCATCCTCGGCGGTGAGGAGCGACGTGCCCACGATGTTCTCGTGGATCGACCCCGGCATGATTCGTGCGTGCTGGCCCACGACCCCGATCTGCCGCCGAACCGAGCCCGGCTCGAGCTTGGAGAGGTCCTGCCCGTCGTACAGCACCTTGCCGGCCGTCGGCCGGCGGATGCCCAACAGGAGCTGCGCCAGCGTGGACTTGCCGCTTCCCGAAGGGCCGACGATGGCCACCAGGTCGCCGGGGGATGCCTCGAACGAGACTCCGCGGAGCACTTCGCCGGCGGAGCCTGGGTACGCAAAGCGAAGGCCCTGCACGGAGATGGCGCCCGACAGCGGCAGCGCAGCCTCTGCGGCGTCCGGCGCCTCGGGCTCGGCGTCCAGGATCGGGCGCAACCGGGCCAGGAGCGGAACCGCTTCGAAGATGTCGCCCAGCGCGAAGCCGAACGCGATGACGCCAGTGAGGGCGGAGGTGAATGCCGCCGAGAACACCATGAACGACGCGACCTGCGCTTCCCGCCCGCCGGGGACCCCCACGAAGCGCCACCAGAGAAGTGCAGCGCCCAGGAACGGAAGCGTGGTCGCCAGCACGTGCACCCGCGCGGCATTGAGACCGGCCAAGTACATGGACCGGCGCTCCGGGCGGTATCGCTGGACCCACTGCACCAAGGCGT
>JBJOIF010000003.1:0-9115 GCA_046047335.1 Planctomycetota bacterium
GAGACCGGTTCCTGGAAGTGGCCCGCGATCCAGCTGGGATGGATGACCCTGGTGGCATACGCCGGGGCGCTGGTGGCCCACGCCGTCGTGGCAGCGGTCGGCGGGGGCACCGCGTGATGCCATGGGGCGACTGGCAGTTCTGGGTGGCGACGATCGGCGCGATCGCCGGCTTGGCGTTCATGGTGCGACCGCTGTTCGCGCGTCGCGGCGGCGCCGACGACGGATGCGCACCGGCCCGGCCGCGCCGGGCGATGCTCACGATCGGCGACACCGACCGGAATCAGGGCATCGGCCAAGCGGCCTCGTCGCGGACCAACGGACTCAACGGCGAAGGATCGCGCGGACCAACTCCAGGTCCGCCGCCGTCGTCACCTTGACGTTGCGGGGATCGCCGTCGACCACGATCACGGGCTCGCCGAGACGTTCCACCAGCATGGCGTCGTCGGTGGCGCCCTCGAGCCCCTCCTGCGCGTAGGCGCGGCGCAGGAGGGCGGCGCGGAACACCTGCGGGGTCTGCACCGCCACCAGGCGCTCGCGGGGCACCGTGCCCACCACCCGGCGACCACGAGCACGAACGTCGGCCGCAAAATCGCCGAGGATCAGGTCCGCGACCGCCTCGGAGGCATCCGCCTCGACGGTCTCCTCGGAGACGCGCTTGAGCGTGTTGGTGACCGGGTCGCCGGGGATCACGGCATCGTGCACCCGCGCGGCGTCGAACACCCGCGATACCAGCGCGTCGGTGGCGGCGGGCCGCGCGGCGTCGTGCACGGCGACGTGCGTGCATTCTTCCGGCACCGCCTCGAGCGCGTTGCGCACGGTCTCCCAGCGCTCGGCCCGGCCTCCGGCCACGATCCGGGCCCCGTGGAAGCCGAGTTGCGCGCCCCATCGGTCGCGGAACGCGTCGAGCTCATCGGGCGGCGCCGCCACGACGATCGCGCGCACGTCGTCGCGACGCGCGAAGATCTCCACCGTGCGCAGGAGCATCGGGCGCCCGCACACGTCCTGCGCCACCTTGTCGCCCAGCCCGAACCGCGTGCTGCGGCCGGCCGCCGGAATCACCACGGCCACGGCAAACTCGGTCATCGCGACCCCTCCGTGGCCGGCACGACTGGGGCCGGCGGCGCATCCCAACGCGCAGGCTCCGGCAGCGCGGGCCGCAGGAGCGCCGTGAGCGCCATGGCGGTGCCAAAGTTGCGCGACCGCGGGAACACGCGGTCGTCCCAGGTGCCGTCGGCGTCACGAACCATGAAGAGGAGGTGCGCCAGTTGCCGGCGCAGGTCCGGGCGCTCCTCCTCGGGCAGCAGCTCGACGGCGTCGGCCGCGTGCCAGAACCCAAAGAAGAAGTAGTACGGCGCCACGCCGTACGGGGGCACGTGCGTGCCCTGCTGCTGCCGGCGCTTCTCGAGTTCGCGCCAATGGTCCAGGAAGGCGCGCACCGCGCGGCGCACGTCCTCGGCCTCCGCACGGCCAGCGCGCATCAGAGTGGCTTCGCCGCAGGTCATGCGGCCGATCGCCCCGGGGATCGTGCGCGCGGGATCGCGCGCCGCGCGCTCGGCCGAGTAGGCGAAGTTGCCGTCGCCGGTGCGGCAGCGCTCGAGCGCGGCGAGGGCGCGATCGACCACCGCGGCGTCGACCTCGAGTCCCTGGCGCTTGGCCTCGAAGAGCACCGCCAGGCACGGGGCGGTCATGAAGGGCGACATCGGGCACGGCGTATCGATCCCGGGCTGCCGCGCATAGTTCCAGCCCCCGACCTGGGGGATCTCGGTCCGTTCGATCGCCTCGAGGTACCAGCGCAGCGCGGCATCCACGGTGTCCGCCATCCCGGGCGGCACCGCCTGCCCGGCACGCAGCGCCAGCAGCATCCGCGCCCCGTAGCAGTAGCCCCACCCGCGCACGTCGTAGCCGGCGTCGTACTCCGGGTTCATGAGCGGCTCACGGATGCCGTCGCAGACGAACCGGCACGCGCGCGCCACCGCTTCCTTCCGCCGCGCATCGGTGGCGAAGCCCGGGAGCAGCACGAGCGCCTCGGCCACGATCCCCGTCCCGCCGATCCGGTAGCCGATCGGGATGCGGCCACGCACCCGGTAGACCCCTTCGTAGGGCCACTCCGCGTTGCCTTCCCCCTCCTGCGCGCCGAGCAGGAACGCGATGCCCTGCTCGACCGCCCGCGAGACGTCGTCGGCCACAGGCGGCGACGGCGGGCCCACCGGCGCCGGCGCGGCGTCGACCGCCGCGCCATCCATCGCGGGGACACCATCGGCCGGTTCACCTCGCGCCCCGGCCGCGGCGACGCCCGCCGCCATCGCGAACGCGATCCACCGTGTCGAACGGATCATGACGGTTCCTCCTGGCGCACCGCCCACAGGTGCACGTGCATGTCGCCGAAGCTGCGGACCTCTGGGCCGTCGAATCCCGGCACGGCCGCCTCGGCGTCCTCGAGCCGGTACGGCAGGCGCAGGAGCATCCAACCGCGCTCGGCCATCGATCCACGCAGGCGCGCGCACTGCTCGAGGATCCGGCGACGGCCGCTCGTCTGCTCGGCGAGCGGGTACGGCGGATCGATGAAGACCATGGTGAGCGGCGCCGGCAGCCCGGCGAGCGCCGCGGGCGAGAGCGCATCGGCCTGCACGGCGCGCGCCCGGTCGCCCACGCCGAGCGTCGCCACGTTCTGCTCCAGGCACGCCAGCACGCCGTGGTCGCGCTCCACCATGGTGGCGTGGCGTGCGCCGCGGCTGATGGCCTCGAGGCCCATTGTCCCGACGCCCGAGAAGAGGTCGAGCACGACGGCGTCCTCGAACCACCCGCGCAGCATGTTGAAGATGCTCTCCTTGACGCGGCCGGTCATGGGGCGCGTGACGTCCGTCCCGGAGGGCGTTCGCAGCACGCGCGACCGATGCTCGCCGCCCATGATGACCACGCGCGAATGCATCGAGGCAAGATACGCCCTGCTACCCTCCGACGCCCGTGCCGCAGCCCTTCGGACAGCTCCCTTCTTCGGTGGCGTCGCTTGCACGCACGGTGCGGTTGGCCTCGGGGCAGGTGCCCGCCCTGTTGGTGCACCCGCACCTCGGGGCCGATGGCCGCGTGACGCGGCCGGCGCCGGTGCTCCTGTGGATGCATGGACGCACGGTCAACAAGGAACTCGACCCGGGCCGCTACCTGCGCCTCGCGCGCGCCGGGATCGCCTCGTGCGCCGTGGACCTGCCTGGCCACGGCGAGCGTCTTGACCCGCGGCTGCAGGACCCGGCACGGACGCTGGAGGTGGTCGAGCGCATGGCGGCCGAGATCGATGCCGTGGTCGACGATCTGGATGCCGGCGGCGAGCACCTTGGGTGCCCGATGGCGGTCGGCGGCATGAGCGCCGGAGGCATGGCCACGATGGTGCGCCTCTGCCGGCCCCACCGTTTCGCGGCGGCGCTGGTGGAGTGCTCCATCGGCAGCTGGCGCTGGCAGCGCGACCGCGCGATGTTCGATCCGGTGCGGGTGGCGGCCATGGATCCCATGGAACACCTGGCCACGTGGCGCACCATCCCGTTCTTGGCGCTGCACAACGAGTTCGACGAGTGGGTGCCCGCCACCGGCCAGCGTGAGTTCGTCGCCGCGCTCGAGGCGCGCGCCGAGGCTCCAGGGTTGGTGCGCATGCACGTCTACGGCCCGACCGGCGCACCCAACGAGCACGCCGGGTTCGGCCGATTCGCCTCGGATGCGAAGGACCGCGGGACCGCGTTCCTGCAGGAATTCCTGCACCCGGACGGCCGCACCGCGTGAGACCCGTCGGCGGCGGTTGCGGACATTTCCTTACGCTGCACGGCCCGAATGCCGTATCTTCCCTTGGTCATGCCGATTCCCGATGCCTCCCGCCGGCGCGTCCGCGCCTTCACCATCGTCGAACTCCTGGTGACGGTGGGCATCATTGCGCTGCTGACAGCGATCGTCATCACCGGCGTGCGGTCCGCGCTGGGCACGGCCCGCAAGACCCGTGAGCTCAACAACATGCGCGGCGTTCACGCGGCCTGGTACCAGTACGCCAATACGTACGAGGAGAACCTGGTTCCGGGCTACCTCGACGAACCCACCCAGCAGACCTGGCGCGTGAACTACTCGAACACCTCGGGAGCGTCGGTGCCGCGCGGGCTCTCGCAGACCTACACGTGGCGGCTCGCCCGCTTCATGGACGATCCGTTCGGGATGCTCCTGGCGTATCGCGACGAAGGCGGCGAGGCCAACGCCAACAGCGACATCGCCTCCGAGTGGCTGGGCTCGCCCGCGCTACCGGCATGGATGTCCGGGACGATCGGCGCGGCGGGCAGCGCCCTCGCCTACCAGCCCGCGTTCGGCTACAACGCCTTCTACGTCGGCGGCTGGTACGAGACGGTCGGCGCGGTGCCGGTGCTGCGCTACGCGGACTCGACGTGGGCGCCGGCCACGGGCGGGACGCGCCGCGGCGGACTGGTGGCGACTCGCCTGTCGGGCATCAACCGCACCTCGGAACTCGCGATCTTCGTGTCGTCGACCTTGCGCAGCCCCGGCACCTACCGCGACACCACCTCCGGCGAGGACGATGCCCCCGGCAACGCGTGGGCCACTCCCCCGGTCCTCGGCTCCACCGTGATCTGGGAGCCGTTCATGGGCGTGCAGCAGAACCTGGACGCCTCCGGCACGGCGCCGATGCCCGCGGCCCCGGCCCCGCAGAGCGGCGGCACCGACACCGGTGTGCTGCAGGTGAACGCCGTGCAGGGCGTGCCCATCCGACGGCATAACCGCCTCGCGGCCGTGCTGCGCGCCGACGGCAGCACCGAGAGCGCCAGCATCGCGGCGCTCCTGGACATGCGCCTGTGGATCGATGCGGCGGACCGCGCCGACTTCGAGCACCTCGAGGATTGATGGCTGCCGGAGCGCCGCGCGCTCCAACGGGCTCACGACGACGATGACCCCGACCCGTCGGCGGCGTGCCCGCCCGGCACCAGGCTCGCAATCGTGACGTCGTCGCCCCACTGCCGGTGGCCAGCCCATGCCTCGAGCGCGAACACGAGCCGCTCGACGTCTGCCGCGGCCGAACCGCTGCCCTGGAGCGCCTGCAGCACCCGATCGGGAGCGCCCTCGAAGTCCTCGCAGAAGCGATGGCCCTCGCGATTCACCTGATCGACCACCCCGTCGCTGAACAGCACGACGCGGTCGCCGGCGGCGAGCGCGAACCGGTCCTCGGAGAACTCCACGCCCTCCTGGTACCCGATCATGGTGGCACGCCCCGGGAACGCCATGCGCTCGGCGCGGCCGTCGGCGTGGACGATCGCGGCGTAGCAGTGGCCGGCGTCGACCCCGCAACATGCACCGCCCGGGCCGAACTCGATCGCGATGGCCGTGGAGAATCCGCCCACCGAGAGCGAGAAGTCGAGGCTTGGGCGCCGCGCGAAGAACTCGGAGAGTTCGCGCAGGGAACGGGACGAGCCGACGCCGGCGCGGAACGTGGCGTCGAGGTGCGCAACCGACGACGCCATGACCATTGCGGCCCCGGCACCCTTGCCCGCCACGTCCCCGATGACCGCCGCGATGCGGCCGTCGCCGCCATCGATCACGGTGAAGAAGTCGCCGCTCGGCCGCTCCGCCGTCCCGGCCACCCGCGACGCCGGCTGGCTGTAGAGCGCCCACGTGACGTGGCCGAGCGAGCCTTCCTGGGGCGGAAGCAACCGTTCCTGGATCCGCCGGGCCTGAAGCAGCTCCGACTGCATCGCCCGGCGCTCCGATGACGTGAGCGCGAGCCCCGAAAGTTGCGCCACCAGGTCGGCGAAGGGGACGGCACTCTCGCCCAATCGCCCCCCACCGCGCGTATCGGCGTAGAGGAAGAGCCCGTGGCTTCCGGCGATCGGCGTGCAGATGGCCTCCTGCGCACCGGAGGCCATGATGCTGGCAGCGGCACCGAGCCCGCCGACCCCGCGCTCAAGCCGCACCATGCCGCCGGAGCGCTGCGCCTCGCGCAGGAGGGTGCCGCTCCACGGCATCGTGCTGTCCGCGTGCGCCTCATCGGTGGCGACCGGGACCCATCCGCCGGCCTCGGCCCGAAGGATGCCGACGCGGTCGAAGTCGCCGGTGGCCGCGAGGGAGGCGATCGCCGCCGCCGAGACGGTGCCCTCGTCGTCGCAGGCGCCGATGCTCCGCGCCGCGGCCAGCAGTGCCGACAGGCGCAGCGATGCCGACTCCAGCCGCTGTCGGGGGATCGGCTCCGGGCGATCGCCCGGAGCGTCCGAAAGGAGCACGGTTTCGCCGACCGTGGCGGACGGGAGCGCATCGCCCACCTGCGCCCGCATCCGGTACGGACCGATCGACAGCATGGCGCCGTGCCCAAACCGCACCCACGCGTCGTCGCCGACCACGGCTCCATCGATCGCGCACTGGGCCTGGCCAGTGCGGCGGAAGTGCCACGCGCCGTCCCGAAGGCACAGCTGCGCCTGCTTGCGCGAGACCTCGTCGTGCTGCAGCGGCACGTCCGGCTGGGCCTGCCCCTCGACGGCGCGGCCCACGGTCACGATGCGCCCCGGCTCGGCCATGAACGACACCGCCGGCCGAGCGGTTCCCGGAAACGAGAGGCGAAGCGACAGCGCGCGCCGGTCCGGAGCCCCGGGCGCCGGCACGCCGCCCGCCATCGTCAGCCGTTGGCCTCGACCACCAGGGGCGGTACGGGTGCCGCCGTCGGCGCCGCAGGCTTGGCGGTGAGCTGCGCCAGCGCGATCAGCGTCTCCAGCCGGCCCAGCGTGTTCTCTCGCATGGCGCCGTAGGCCATGTACGGGAACAAGGCGAGCAACGCCACCACCAGACCAGACGCGGTCGCCACCAGCGCCTCGGAGATGCCGCCCGACACCGCGCGCGGGTCCACCATGGCTTCTCCGCCCGACAGCAGGTCGAAGCTGGTGATGATGCCAGTGACGGTGCCCAGGATGCCGAGCATCGGGGCGGCCGTGATGATCGTGGACAGCGTGGCCATGAATCGGTCCATGCGCAGCCGCTCGGTCTCGACCGCACCGACCGCGACGGCGTCGGTGGCGCCGTCCCGAAGGAGTGCCCCCGCGACCCGGGCGTACACGGTGTCTGAGGTGTCGGCGAGCGCCGAGACACGCGCGCGGTCCCCGGTGCGGTAGGCGGCCATCATGGCCACGAAGCCGCGCTTGCCGGACGGGCCGTTCTGCCTGAACCAATACACGGCGCGCTCGAACGAGAGTGTCACGGAGACGATGCTCAGCGCCAGCAGGGGCCACATCACCGCCCCGCCCTTGTGCATGATGGTCTGGAATTGCTCGAACATGGTGCGTCGCCGCGAGGCAGGGATCATACGGGTTCCGTTACACTGGCCGGGATGACCGCGCTTGGCTCGCATGCCACGGAAACCACGCTTCTCGCCGAGGTGGAGTCGGCCCTGGCGGGCGCCATCGGGACTCACCCCCTCGCGCCCCGACTCCGCGAGGCGATGGAGTACGCCGCGCTCAGCGGCGGCAAGCGCGTGCGCCCGATCCTGGTGCTGCGTGCGTGCGAGGCCGTCGGCGGCGAACGCGCGGATGCCATGCCCGCCGCCGTCGCGCTCGAGATGGTGCACTGCTTCAGCCTGGTGCACGATGACCTTCCTGCCCTAGACAACGACGACCTTCGTCGGGGTCGGCCGACCACGCACCGCGCGCACGGCGAGGCCCTGGCGATCCTGGCGGGCGATGCGCTGATGTCCGTGGCGTTCGAGATTGCCCTCACCGGGCCCAGCCGCCCTGCCGAGGTGGCGCGCGAGTTGGCGTCGGCCACCACGGGCATGATCACTGGCCAGGTGTACGACACCCTCGGCGGATTTGCGGGGGCCCCGGACGCCGCCGAGCGCCTGCGCCTGATCCACGACCACAAGACGGGCGCGCTGCTGCGCGCCGCGTGCCGGATGGGCGCGCTGGCGGGCAAGGCCCGCGATGCCGAACTCGATGCCCTGACCGCCTACGGCGAGGCCATGGGCCTGATGTTCCAGGTGGTCGACGACATCCTCGACGAGACGCAGTCCACCGAACACCTCGGGAAGACAGCGGGCAAGGACCTCGATGCCGGCAAGCTGACCTATCCGGCGGTGTTCGGGATCGAGGAGAGCCGCCGGCACGTGGCGGACCTGCGGCACCGGGCCCTCGCCGCCATCGAGCCGCTCGGTGCAGCGGCCGCCCCGTTGGCCGCCCTGGCCGAGGCGCTGGCCACACGGACTCGATAACGTTCCGCCTACACTTTCCGGAACATCCACCGGACCCCTCCGGCCCGACCCTACCCATGAAGCTCCTCCCCACGATCTCCTGCCCGGCCGACCTCAAGAAGCTCTCCGTCGAGCAGTTGCCGGAGCTGGCCAAGGAGGTCCGGCAGGCCATCTGCGACCAGGTGGCACGATCCGGCGGGCACCTGGCGCCGAACCTCGGCGTCGTGGACCTCACCATCGCCATGCACTACGTGTTCGACTTCGGGCACGATCGGCTGCTGTGGGACGTGGGCCACCAGTGCTACACGCACAAGTTGCTGACCGGCCGGCAGCACCTCCTCGGCAAGCTGCGCCAACGCGGCGGCATGGCGGGCTTCCCCGAGCCGAGCGAGTCGGCGTTCGACCTCTTCTCCGTGGGACACGCGGGCACCGGCATCTCCACCGCCGTGGGCATGGCGCGCGGCGACACGCTCGCGGGCCAGGGCTGGGCGCCGGACAACGAGGCGGGCCGCCGCGTGGCGGTCATCATCGGCGACGCCAGCATCGTCAACGGCGTGGCGATGGAGGGCCTGAACAACGCGGGCACGCTGCACCGGCAGTTCCTGGTCATTCTGAACGACAACGGCATGAGCATCGCCAAGCCCCAGGGCGCGGTGGCCGCCTACTTCGACCGGGTGCGCATGAGCCCGGGCTATTCCGAGTTCAAGAAGGCCGCCCGCGAGTTCGTGAAGCACGTGCCAGGTGGGCAGGCGCTCGCGGAGCTCTACCACCGCGCTGGCGAGGTCTCCAAGACCCTGGCCCATGAGGTGCACGCCAACGGGTGGTTCGAGCACTTCAACCTGGTGACGGTGGGCCCGGTCGACGGGCACGACATCCGCGCCCTCGTCGAGGTGCTCAACGAGGCCAAGCAAC
>JBJOIF010000004.1:0-4292 GCA_046047335.1 Planctomycetota bacterium
CTCGAAGAACCGCCCGGGCGGTGCGTCGTGCGCACTCGGGGCGCGAACGGCCACCGGACGCGGCAGATACTCGACCGCGGGAATCTGCGGACGGTCAAGCACGGTCACGGTGGCGTCGACCCCCGGCTTCGCCGGCAGCGCCGCCGTCGGCAGCCCGTCCGGCCCGCGATACGTCCACACGCACTCCACGCGCCGCTCGGGGTCGGGGGAGTGGCCCGCGATCACCTGATCAAAGTCATCGAAGGCCCGGCGAAGGAGCCAGACCGGCGTTGCGTTCGGTTCGTCCTTGGTGGAGCGCGGCGGGCAGACCAGGTGCACGGCTTCGCACGCCCGGGTCACCGCCACGTAGAGCGCCGAGAGGTCATCCGAGAGCCGCTGCACGGCCGCCTCGGCGCGGAACGCCCCAAGCAGGGGCGAGAATTCGCAGAAGTGCAGCGGCGCGACCGGCGCGATCGCCACGGGCGGTCCGAGTGGGTCGGGCATGAGCGCCACCCACTCGCCCGGGCCCGCCGTGACCTTGCCCATGCCGCGGCCGAGGCTGCCCACCACCACCTCGTCGAACTCGAGTCCCTTGCTCGCGTGCACCGTCATCACGCGGACGCGGGCTTCCTCGCCAGTGCGCGAGCGGCGCGACTCCACGGCGCGCACGAAGTCGCCCGGCCGCGCAGCCATCGCCGGGGGCGCCGCATGCGCAAGGCCCACCAGCTGACGCAGCCGCTCGGCATCGTTGCGAGAGCAGGCTGGCCGGAGCATGGCCGCGTGGCGCTCCACCCATCCGGCGAGGCCGTGCTCGAGAAGCGACGCCCTCACCTGCCCAGAGAGCGTGCGGGCGGCGGCACGGCGAGCGTCGCCGCCGCCGTGACGCTCCATCGGCTCGAGGCCAAGCAAGGCGCACGCGGGGTCGCGCGTGGCCAGATAGTGCGCGAGTGTGTCGTCCGGATGCTCGGCGACCCGGAGCAGCGAAAGCAGCGCCACCACCGCCGCCGAGTCGACGAGCGGGGATCGCCCCTCGTCGGAGACGTCGATCCCCAGCGCCCGGATCGCTGCAACGCTGTCGGCGACCTCGGTGTTGGTGGCCACCAGCACGCCGACCGATGCGCCGGGACGATCGCGGACGCGCGCCGCGACGATCTCGGCGATGCCCAGGGCGCGGGACCTGCCGGTGGCCTCCGGCACCACGTAGGCGTGCACCGCACCCGGCATGGCGGCGTGGCGCGGCGCGGCCGCGTGGGGCGTGAACGTCCACGCATCCAGCGCGCGGGCCAACGGCGACCGCGTGGGATCCCCGGCCACCCGCAGGCCCGCCTTCTGCAACGCGCCTGCTGCACCCGTGGGCGCCTGGTCGAGCGGCGCCCGGGCCAGCCGGCCGGGCAGCGGAATGAACAGGTCATTGACGAACGAAAGCACGACCGGACTGGACCGGAAGCTCGTGTCGAGCGTCACGTCGTCGTCCAGTCGCTCTTCCTCCTCGACGGCCGCGAGGAGGGCGGGCGTGCCGCCGCGCCAGGCGTAGATCGACTGCTTCGGATCGCCCACCACGAGCAATCGGCGGTCCGCCCCCGCCGCGATCTCGTCGACGATCGGTTGCACCACCGTCCATTGCGCCGGCGCGGTGTCCTGGAACTCGTCGAACGCCAGGTCGCGCACCGAGCGATCCAGTCGCTCGTGCATGCGCTGCACGCCTTCACCGCCGAGCGCGTTGGCGCGTGCCAACAGCGCCGCCACGTCCTCGAAGCCGTACATGGCGGCGTTCCTTCGCGCCGCGTCCACGGCATCGCTCACGAGTTCCGCCAGGTCCACGGTGGCCCGCACCCGCTCCCGGACCGCGCGCTCCACCTCGGCGCAGGCGTGCGCCTGGACCACGGCGAGCCACCGCTTGAGTTCGGGCGTTGGTTCCTGCTGGTGGTAGACACGCTTCGTGTTCAACCCCCGGAGGAACGAGTCTTCCAGGAGCGCAAACCAATCCCCGGCCGAGGCCAGACTGCACACGCGCTCGACCGCCGACTTCCATTTGCTCGTGTACTTCTCGGGAAGTGGCGCCGAAGCGAGTCGGTCGATCGCCTCCGCCAGCTCGCGCTCGGTGGCTCGTGCTGCATCCGGAAAGAGTTGCCCACCCTCCGGCATCGCCGCCGCCCACGGGGCGCGGGGGTCCCCGTGCAATCCCGCACGCATCCACAGGTCAAGCGCATCGGACAGCACGTCGTTGATGGCGGACTGCACCTGAGCCTTGGGCGCGCCGTCGCCGATCCGCCGCGCCAACTCCGTGGCACGGTCGGGATCCGACGCAATCACGGCGCCCACCGCATCGGCACGCAACCGATCGAGCTCGTCCTCGTCACCGATCCGCCAGTCCTCGGGCATCCCGAGTTCGGGGGCGAATGCACCCGCCAGCTGCACGAAGAACCCGTCGATCGTCGAGATCGACACGCGATGCAGCGCGTCCACGAAGCGTTCGAGCGCCGCGGCGTACTGGTCTGCGCCGAAGTCACCCACCTGGCCATCGGCGGCGAAGTCATCCCGCTTCGATGCACTGGTTGCGCCCTGCGCCAGGTGCAGCAGCACGCGCTCGACGATCTCGCCCGCGGCCTTGCGCGTGAAGGTGATCGCCAGGATCTCCTCGGGACGCGAGGGCCCCTCGCTGCCGCGGTCGGCGAGCATCCATCGCACGATGCGATTGGCCAGCAGGTACGTCTTGCCGCTGCCGGCATTGGCCACCACCACCGAACGGTCCGCGGTCATGGTCGGGCCCCCTTCTCCAGGCCACGCATGCCCACGCACCACGCGGCGGCAAACGGGTCGTCTGCCGGGGGCGACCAGCCCGTGTCGTCGGTGAAGTCCCCCGCCTCCACGAGGCGCGCGATGCGTTCGGCCTCGGCCTCGGCCTCGGCGGTGAACGCCTCGTTCCACCCGCTCGCCATGCGCATGCCGGTGAGCGATGGGTTGGACGGCAGCGCCACGTAGCCGAGGCGCTGCGGCGGCACCTCGATGTCCATCGAGCGAAGGAGGACGCGGTAGAGCGGCAACTGCAGGTCGATCCACCTGCCCTTGGCGGCGCGGTGCTGCGGGCCGGGCTCGACGGGTTCGGCGCTGGTCTTGTAGTCGAGCGCCGCATACCCGGCGTCGGGGTGCCAGTCGACGCGGTCGATCCGGCCGGTGAGGCGCACCGACGTCGAACCGATCGACGGTGCCGGCACCGATCCGTCATGGACTCCGAAGGTCAGCTCGACGTGCCGCACGCGCCACCCCTGCCGGGCCCATCGGGCCTGCACGTGCGCGAACGACCGGATGCGCTCCCGCGCGATTGCCAATTGCACCTCGAACGCCCCGCGAAGCTCCGGCACGAAGCGCGCCTCGCGCTCGGCGTCGAAGTGCGCCATCAGCGACTGCTCGATGGCGTGCTCGCGCGTCTCCGGCTCATCGCCGGCGGCGGTGCGCGCGGCGGCTTCCAGACCCCAGCGCTCCAGCACCTTGTGCACCAGGGAGCCGAAACCCATGGGATCCAGTTCGTCGGCCCGCTCCCACGACCCATCGAGCTTCAGTCGCGGATCGCGCCGCAGGCGAAAGAGCGTCGGGCTGACCAGCCAATCGCGGAACGAGGTAACGCTGATGGTGGCGATCGGTGCGGTGCCCTCGGGGACGAGACGCGGGCCGAAGCCGCCGTCCACTGGCAACGCCGCCGACCACCGTGCCGCCGATGCGCGAGGCGCGCGTGGATCCACCACCCACGCGACGCGCGCAGCAAGCGCTTCGCCGCGGACACCGAGCACGAGCCGCGACGGACGCAACGGCTCGCCGTCGGCCGCTGTGCGGCCAGTCACCAGCCGGAGCGACCGCTTGCGCGCGAGCAGGCCATGCATGATCCATGCATCGCGGGCCTGGCGACGGCGCGCGCACGCCATCCCCAGCGGCTCGCGCGCCGAGTCGGGAAGCCAAGGATCCACCACCAATCCCTCGGGCACGATGCCCTCGTTCATGCCCGTGATGACCAGGTGTTGCGCATCGTCGATGCCAGCATCCAGCCACCCGAGGAGCTCGATCCCGTCGGCCGGACCGTCGGCCGGCAACGACTGCGTGGCGATCCGCTCGCACACCATGCGTAGCGCCGCGGCGGGCCGGATGCCGCGATCCAGCGCTTCCGGGAGCGACTCAAGTTCCTCGATCGCGGACCGCACGGCGCGTGCCGCTTCAAGCGACGCGGGCGAGGCCGGGCGAACCAGCGCGTCCAGCACGTCACGCAGCGCGCCGCCGGCGGCGCGGGCGTCGGACGCGCGGGCGACGGGCTGAACCAGCGC
>JBJOIF010000005.1:0-5793 GCA_046047335.1 Planctomycetota bacterium
GAAGAAGGGTGAGCACGGCGCGATCCTCATCCATCGCGACGGCGTGGCGAGCGTGCCGGCGTTCCCGGCCGACCTGGCCCAGGTGATCGACCCGACCGGCGCGGGAGACACCTTCGCGGGCGGCTTCATGGCGCACGTGGCGCGCAGCGGCCGTCACGACTTCGAGACGCTGCGGCACGCGATGGCGTGGGGCACCGTGCTGGCGAGCTTCACGATCGAGTCGTTCGGCCTTGACCGTCTCGCGCGTCTCGATGCGGGGCAGGTGGATGACCGCTTCCGCGCCTTCCGCGCCATGACCTCGTTCGACCTCCACCAGTGAACCGTCGGGCCACCTGCCCGGGAGTACCCATGATCACTCGATCCATGCGCGCACCGGCTTGGCTGGCGGCGCTCGCGATGTCCGTGGCGGGACGGCCCGCGGCAGCCCAGTGGGCTCCCCTCGACCAGCTTCCGGGCGCCGCCCGCGTGCAGGCGATCCGGGCGCCATCGGGGGCGGCCGGAACGGTGTCGGACGTTCGCTGGGATCCGGCGGGTGGGAAGGTGTGGTTCCAGTACGCGGGCGAGTGGCGCTCGGTACCGCTCGCCGGCGGAGCGCCGGAGCAGGGCGGCGAGCCACCCGAGGCCGTCCCCGAGCCCAAGCGCTACCGCGCGCCGCGGGGCGGGCGGGCGCAGCAGGCGACCCGCGTTCCCAGTCCCGACGGTCGCTGGGTGGCCGAACACGCCGATGGCAACGTCCGGCTGGTGCCCGCGTCCGGCGGCGAGCCGGTGGCCGTCACCACCGAGGGTGGTGCCGAGCGCTGGTTTGGCAGCGCCGACTGGGTGTACGGCGAGGAACTCGACCAGACTTCCGCCATGTGGTGGTCGCCGGACTCCACGCGGCTCGCGTACTACGACTTCAACGAGGCGGGCGTCCCGCGGTACACGCTGCTCGCGGGGCTTGCCGGGTTGCGCACCCGCGCCGTGCCGCAGTGGTACCCGAAGCCCGGTGACGCCAATCCGGTCGCGAAGCTCGAGATCCACCACCTGGACGATCGCACGCGCACCACGGTGGACGTCGGCGAGGGCGACCAGTACGTCTACGGGGCACAGTGGTCCCCCAACGGCGACGCGTTGCTCTTCTTCCGGGCGCCGCGCCGGCAGGATGCGGTGGAACTGGTCGCGAGCGATCCGCGCACGGGGGCGACGCGCACGGTGGTCGCCGAGCGCCAGGCATCGTGGCAGCGCAACTCGCCGACGATCCGCTTCCTGGCGGACGGGGAGCGCTTCCTCTGGGAGTCCGAGTCCAACGGCTACGCCAACTGGCACCTGCGCCACCTCGATGGCCGGCTCCTCGCCAAGGTCACCGACGATCCATGGGTCGCCGAGGGCATCGTGATGGTGGACGAGGAGGCGGGGTGGGTCTACTACATGGCGCGGTCGTCCCCGACGGCCATCTGCTCGCAGCTGCATCGGGCGCGACTCGACGGCAGCGCGAGGGAGCGCCTGACGTCGGGCGACCTGCACCACTCGAACGTCAGCATCGCGCCCGACCACTCGCACTTCGTGGCCACGCGGCAGTTCGTGGACCGAGCGCCGCAGACCGTGCTGTTCCGCATCGACGGCACCGAGGTGGCGACGCTGACCAAGCCCATCGCGGACCCGTTCGCCAAGCAGGGCCTGCAGCCGCCGGAGTTCCTGCGGTTCCCGTCGGCCGACGGGGCCTTCGAGCTCTACGGCATCCTGAGCAAGCCGCCGGATTTCGATCCCTCCAAGCGATATCCACTGGTGGTCGAGACCTACGGCGGCCCGCTGTTCGCGACCGTGTTCCCGCGCTGGGCCGGGGTCGACGCCCGCGTCGGCCACGGTGTGCTGGTGGCGCGCGTCGACAACCGGGGCACCCCGGGGCGGGGCAAGGCGTTCGAGGCGGCCACCTACCTGGCGTTGGGCGGCCCCGACGTCGACGACCAGGCGCAGCTGGTGCGCGAACTGGCCAAGCGGCCGTACGTGGATGCGACGCGTGTCGCCGTCACCGGCCACAGTTACGGCGGGTACATGGCGCTGATGTGCCTGCTGCGGCATCCCGAGGTCTTCTCGGTGGCCGTGGCGGGCGCGCCGCCCACCGACTGGCGCCAGTACGACACCATCTACACCGAGCGCGTGATGCGCACGCCGGCCGAGAACGAGGCCGGGTACGACGCGGGCAGCGCCATCACGCTCGCCGATCGCCTCCGCGGGCGGGTGCTGCTCCTGCACGGGATGATGGACGACAACGTCCACCCCTCCAACACGTTCGCGCTGGCGGCGGCGTGGCAGTCGAGATCCATACCGTTCGAGATGATGCTGTTCCCCAACGACGATCACGGGATCCGCAGTCCGGCCTACGAGGCGGCCAAGTGGGGGTTCATCCTCCGGCACCTGGGCGTCTGGCAGACGGAAGGCCCTGCACCGACGGAGCCTCCGCAGCCGATGAACGCTCCGTGAGCCAGCACGCCGCGCCGCTTCCGCCCGACCGCAGCCACGTGCAGACCGAGGCCCGTCACCCGGGATCGATGCACATGGACCGGCTCGACGCGCGCGGCATCGTCGACCTGATGGTTCAGGACCACCGCGTGGTCGCCGCCGCCGTGGCGGGCGCCGCCGAGGCCATCGCGGCCATGGTGGACGCGATGGTGGCCCGGTTCCCCCAGGGTGGCCGACTGGTCTACGTGGGTGCGGGCACCAGCGGCCGCCTCGGTGTGCTCGACGCCAGCGAATGCCCGCCGACCTTCATGAGCGAGCCGGGCCAGGTGATCGGCCTGATCGCCGGCGGCGATCCCGCGCTGCGGCGTTCCAGCGAAGGGCGCGAGGACGAGTGGGACGGCGCACGCGCCGAGCTGGAGCGGCTCGGGATCGGCCCGCTCGACACCGTGGTGGGGATCGCCGCGGGAGGCACCACGCCGTATCCGCTGGGGGCGGTGCGCATCGCCAAGTCGATGGGCGCGGTCACGGGGTTCATCTCGTGCGTGCCCATCGCTGCGCCCGAGGGGTGCGACCATCTCATGGTGCTGGACACGGGCCCCGAGGTGCTGACCGGAAGCACGCGCCTCAAGGCCGGCAGCGCCACCAAGCTCGCGCTCAACTGCATCACCACGGCGCTCTTCACACGACTGGGCAAGGTGCGCAGCAACCTGATGGTCGACCTGTCTGCAAGCAACGACAAGCTGGTCGACCGCGCGATTCGCGTGGTGCGGCAGTTCGACCCCAGCCGGACTCGCGAGGAGGCGTGGGACCTGCTGCTTGCGCACGGTCGGTCCGTGCGCCGGGCGATCGACGTGCCCAACTGGCAGCCCCGCATCGGCGGCCGGCTCGTGGCGGTGCGTCCGCTCCGGCCCGAAGATCGGGCGCACGTGCTGGCGGCCGCGTCCGACCCTGCGATCTGGGAACAGCATTCCGATCGTGAGCGGTACCGGGATCCTGCCTTCGGGCGCTACTTCGAGGGCGCACTCGCCAGCGGCGGTGGCCTGGCCGTCTGCGAGCCCGTCTCCGGGCGAATCATCGGATGCAGCCGGTTCTACGAGTGGGACGCGTCTGGGCGCTCGGTCGTCATCGGCTACACGTTCCTTGAGCGCGCCGCGTGGGGCACCGGGGCCAACGCCGAGCTGAAGCGGTTGATGTTGGAGCATGCCTTCCGCTGGGCGGACGTCGCGTGGTTCCACGTCAGTCCGGGCAACCTGCGTTCGCAGCGTGCGCTCGAGCGGATCGGTGCGCGCCTGGATCGCCACGAGCCAGTCGTTGTGGACGGCGTGCCGAGCCCGCGCCTCATCTACCGGTTCGACCGCGCGATGCTCGAAGACGCGGGCTGAGCGCCGGGCGGGTCCAGCGCACGCCCCGCCAACGAACGAGGGGCCCCGCCTGCGCGGGACCCCTCGACGATCTCGATCGATCGAACGGCTGGCTCAGCCAACCATGTTCTTGAGCGCCTTCATCGGGCGGATCTTGATCTTGCGCGAGGCGGGCTTCGCCTTCACGGTCATCATCTCGCCGGGCTTGAAGGGATTCGGCTTCTCGAACGCCTTGGTGGCCGGCTTGTTGATCACGACGATCTTCATCATGCCGTGGACCACGAAGGTGCCGGAGCCCTTCTTGCTCAGGTCCTTCTTCATGATGTTGCCGAGTTCCTCGAAGACGGCGACGACCTGCTTGCGCGGCATCTTCGTCTTCTCCGCGATCATCTTGAGGGTCTCGCCCTTGCTGCGGGGCTTGGTGGAGGTGGCCATCCTGACTTCCTTTCTGTCGGCTCCGGGCATCCTTGGGATCCGGGCCGATTCCTTGCGAGTCCGGGTCACACGACCCAGAACGGGGCCAAATATAGGGATTTCCGCACCGGACGCAAGGGGTAACGCGCTCCGGGCAGCGGTTTTCGATCGGAATTCCCGAAAATCCTTGATTTGCAGGGGTTACCCGAAGGTCCGGCGTCAGCTGGTGGCGGATCCGGCGGTGGGGCGCCCCACCGAGTGGTACTCAAACCCTTGCTTGGCCATGAGTTCCGGCCGGAACAGGTTCCGTCCGTCGAACACGATCGGGTGCTTCATCCGCCGCCGGATCTCGTCGAAGTCGGGCGACCGGAACTCGTTCCACTCGGTGCAGATCAGCAGCGCGTCGGCGCCGTCGAGTGCGGCGTACATGTCCGTCGCCTGCGGGATGGACGGCTCCTCCTTGGCCAGGTTGCCGAGCGCCACGGGGTCGTACGCCACCACGTGCGCGCCGGCCTCGAGGGCCCGCTTCATGATGGCGATCGACGGGGCCTCACGGATGTCGTCGGTCCGTGGCTTGAACGCCACGCCCCAGAACGCTAGCCGCCGCCCCGCGACGCCGCCGTGCGACGCGAAGCGCATGCTCACCTTGCGCCAGAAGTGCGCCCGCTGCTCCTGGTTCACGCGGTGCACGGCGGCGTTGAGCGTGCACTCGAAGCCGCGGCCGCGGCCCATCCCCACCACCGCCTGCGTGTCCTTGGGGAAGCAGCTTCCCCCGTACCCGAGGCCCGGGTAGAGGAACTGATTGCCGATGCGTCGGTCGGCGCACATGCCCTCGCGGACCGCGGACACGTCGGCGCCCATGTACTCGCAGAGGTTGGCGATCTCGTTGATGAACGAGATCTTGCACGCCAGCATCGCGTTGGAGGCGTACTTCACCATCTCGGCGCTGCGCACGTCCATCACGTGGATCGGGTTCCCGTTCCGCACGAACGGCTCGTACAACTGGCGCATGGTGGCCTCCGCCTCGGGGCTCTCCACGCCGCACACGATGCGATCCGGCTTCATGAAGTCATTGATCGCGTCGCCTTCCTTCAGGAACTCCGGATTGTCGGCGATGTGGAACGGAACCGCCGTGCGCGACCGAATCAGGTCGCGGACGGCGTGGCTCGTGCCCACCGGAACCGTGCTCTTCACCACCACGGTCTTGGCGCGCGCGCCCGGGCCGAGTCGTTCGAGCGCTTCGGCGATGTCCCCGGCCACGGCAAGCACGTACTGCAGGTCGGCGCTGCCGTCCTCGTCGCTCGGCGTTCCGACGCATATGAAGATCACGTCGGCATCGCGGTAGGCCTCCCCACGGTCGGTGGTGAATCGCAGCCGCCCCGAGCGGATGTTCGCCTGCAGCATCTCCGAGAGTCCGGGCTCGTAGATGGGGCTCTCGCCGCGGCGCAGCGTCTCCACCTTTGCGTGGTCGATGTCGAGGCAGGTCACCTGGTTGCCGGTCTCGGCAAAGCACGCACCGGTGACGAGACCGACGTAACCCGTTCCGACCATCGTGATCTTCATGTCCTTGAGCTCCTGG
>JBJOIF010000006.1:0-2734 GCA_046047335.1 Planctomycetota bacterium
CAGCGTGCTGAGCGCCTCGCCGGACACGTCCTCGGCGATGATGAGGAGCGGCTTCTTGCTGGCGACCACCTTCTCGAGGAACGGCACGAGCTTGGTGACGCTCTCGATCTTGTCCTCGAAGACCAGGACGAGCGCCTTGTCCATCTCGACGCGCATCTTCTCCGCATCGGTCACGAAGTTGGGGCTGAGGTAGCCGCGGTCGAAGCGCATGCCCTCGACGACGTCGACGACGGTCTCGAGGCCCTTGCCTTCCTCGACCGTGATGACGCCGTCCTTGCCCACCTTCTTGAAGGCCTCGGCCATCATCTTGCCGACCTCGGCGTCATTGTTGGCGCTGATGGTCGCGACGGCCGCGATGCCGCCGCTCACCTGCGCGACCGGCTTGGCGCTGGCCTTGATCTCGGCGACCACGGTGTCGACGGCACGGCGCATGCCGCGGATCAGGGTGTTCGGCTCGGCGCCGGCGGCCAGCTGCCGCAGCCCGGCCTTGAAGAGGGCCTCGGCGAGCACCGTGGCCGTGGTGGTGCCGTCGCCGGCATCGTCGGAGGTCTTGCTGGCGGCCTCCTTCACGAGCTTGGCGCCCATGTTCTCGACCTTGTTGCGCAGCTCGATCTCCTCGGCGACGCTGACGCCGTCCTTGGTCACGTTGGGGCCGCCCCAGCTGCGGTCGAGCACGGCGTTGCGGCCGCGGGGGCCAAGGGTGCTCTTGACGGCGGCGGCGAGCTTCTCGACTCCGGCGAGCAGCTGCTTGCGGGCGTCGGTGTCAAAGGCCAGATCCTTCACTGCCATGGGTCAATTCTCCGAGGGGTGCGTGTTCAGGTCGCGGTCTTGGTCGGTCTGGGGCGCGGGCATCGGTCGGCGATGCGCCGGGCGTATGGCCAGAAATGCAAGCGCCATGCCAATCCATCCAGGATGCGCCGGAGTCGCTGTCAATGAACACAACATGCTGTTGGAAGTACACTTACGTCCGAATGCCCCGGCATCGCCTGCCGCGCCAGGCGACGGCCTCGATGTGGGCTCGCCCTGCCAGAACGGCAGCGCTACCGGAAGCGGCGGGGATCGATCCGCGGTCGGCGCAGGGCCTGGGCGACGACCCACCCGTTGGCCACCAGGTACGCCAGGCCGAGCAGGGTGATGACCCAGAGGAAGGACGCCACGATGGCCCCCACCAGCGCGGCCTCCTCGCCCGCGACGCCTCGGATCGCCGGCAGCGCCACCAGCAACGTCACGCCCGCAACCAGCGTCACCGAGACCAGGTCCGCGCTCTGCCGGCCATGGCGTGCCTCGCGGTAGCTGCGGCTCAGGGCGCCAAGGCGCCCAATCACCGGCGACAGCGTCACGAGCGCCGCCGCGGCCGGCAGGAGTTGCGTGGCCAGCACCACGTCGGTCCAACTGCGCGCGGCGCCCGACGGCCCGAGCGAGAGGATGAATCCGCCCAGGAGTGCCGCGGCCCATGCCCCCATGGACCACGTCAGGAGCCGGATGCGACCGGCGCCCAGCGCCGCGTGCACCGTCGGGTTGCGGCGATGGCCCAGCCCTCGGGCCACCATGATTGAGGCCGCACCCGTCGCCAATCCGGCGACCAGCCATGACGGGCGCTCCACCTGCGAGGGAAACGACGATCCGCGCCCGGCCAGCGCATCCACCACGCGCATCGCCGGGCCAGAGGCCTGCAGCAGCAGCGCCACCAGGGGCGCGACGGTGGCGGCGACCAGGGCGTTGCCCGCATCGACCGGTCGATCCGGCATGGCCAGGAACGACACCTCCGGATCGGTCGACTGGGCGAGGGTGGACACCACCGCGAGCCCGCACTCGGGGCAGGGCCGGAGCACGCGCTGGCCGAGCAGGTCGTAGCCGCACCGTGCGCACGGAACGTGCACGTCGAGCACGGGACCGTCGTCGGAGGGGTGCGCGGCCGGCATGGACCGTGAACATATACTTGAAGGCCCGAGAGGGCAGCGCATGACCGACGTCGCCACCCTCCAGCGCCTCCGAGACAACGTCGCCAGCGTCTACATGGGGAATCGGCAGGCGGTCGATCGCCTTGTGGTGTGCTTGCTGGCGCGGGGGCACGTGCTGATCGAGGACGTGCCGGGGGTGGGCAAGACCGTCCTGGCGAACGCGCTTGCGCGGAGCATCGACTGCACGTTCTCGCGCATCCAGTGCACCCCGGACCTGCTGCCGTCCGACGTCACGGGCGTCAGCGTGTACCTGCGCGACCGCGACGCGTTCGAGTTCCGACGTGGTCCGGTCTTCGCCAACGTGGTGCTCGCCGACGAGATCAACCGCGCCACGCCACGGACCCAGAGCGCATTGCTCGAGGCGATGGCCGAGGGCACCGTCAGCGCCGAGGGCGTGGTGCACCCGCTGCCCAGCCCGTTCATCGTGGTGGCCACGCAGAATCCCTACGAGTTCGAGGGAACGTATTTCCTCCCGGAGAACCAGCTCGACCGGTTCCTGATGCGGATCGCGCTCGGGTACCCGAGCCCCGAGGACGAGGGCCGGATCCTGCTCCGGCAACCCGCGCGCACCACGCTCCGGGACCTTCGTCCGGTCATGTCGGGCACGCAGCTCGTGGAGTTGCAGGACCAAGTCGACCTGGTCCGCATGGACCGGGCCTTGGTGGACTACTGCATCGCCATCGCGACCGCCACGCGGACCCACGACGAGTTGCAGGTGGGCGTCAGCCCGCGCGGCTCGCTGGCCCTGGCGCAGGCCGCACGCGCGACGGCGC
>JBJOIF010000007.1:0-5850 GCA_046047335.1 Planctomycetota bacterium
CGCGCGACTGCTGCGTGGAGACGAGCGGCCTGCTCAAGGCGATCGCCGTGAGCCTCTCCAAGGTGGCCAACGACATCCGGTGGCTCGGCAGCGGTCCGCGCTGCGGCCTCGGCGAGCTGAACCTGCCGGCTACGCAGCCCGGTTCGAGCATCATGCCCGGCAAGGTCAACCCGGTGATCTGCGAGAGCGTCATGATGGTGGCGTGCCGCGTGACCGGCAACGACGCCAGCATCACCCTGGGCGGGTTCGGCGGGGTCGGCAGCCTGCTGGAGCTCAACGTGGCCATGCCGCTCATCGCCGACCAGCTCTGCGAGTCGATCGCCCTCCTTGCGAACGCCTGCGAGATGTTCCGCGAGAAGTGCATCGAGGGACTCGAGCTGCGGCCCGAGGCCACGCAGACCGTCGAGCGCAGCCTGATGATGGTCACCAGCCTCGCTCCGGTCATTGGGTACGACCATGCCGCCAAGGCCGCCAAGGAGGCACTGGCCTCGGGCGAGACGATCCGCGCCTACGTGCTGCGCAAGGGCCTCGTCGAACCCAAGGCACTCGATCGTCTGCTCGACCCGACGTCAATGACGCGCCCGGGCGGCAAGGGTCCGGGCGGCGGCTGAGGCACCCCGCGCGCGGAAGGCGCGTCCGCGCCGCGGCACCGCTGCAGGATCCACACGAACTTCCGCCGCCTCCGGGCGGCGGTTTCGCTTTGAGGCGCATGATGCCCGCCGTACGCTCTCGGGCATGCGATTCGACCAGGAGGTCTGGCACAGCATGCCCGTCATCGAAAGGGCGGGGTACTGGATGAGCTGCGTCATCGATCGGGCCCGGCGCTTCGCTGCATGCCTCGACGCCGCGGGCGTCCCCTTCGCGGTGTGCGGCGGGATGTCCATCATGGCATGGGTCACGTCGCGTGACCCGGACTACGCGCGCACCACCAAGGACGTCGACATCCTGATGCGGCGCGCGGACCTCGCTCGCGCGGCGGAAGCGCTCGCGCCGCACGGATTCATCTTCGCCGAGGTGAACGGGGTGCCCATGTTCCTCGATGGACCAGACGGCACGTCGAAGAGCGCGGTGCACGTCGTACTCGCGGACGAGCGGGTCTCGCGGTTCGAGACGATCCCGACGCCCGCGCTCGGCGACGTGCAGCGCGACGACTCGGCACCCTGGCCCCGCGTCCCCCTCGTCACGCTCGTGGAGATGAAGCTCCTCGCCATGCGGCCGCACGACATCGCGCACCTCGGCGACCTGCTCCGCGTCGGGCTGATCGACCGCTCGTGGCGTGACCGCGTCCGCCCCGAACTGCGCGAGCGCTTCGACCGCGCGTACGACGAGGCCGAGCGGCACTACGGCGGGTCGGTGCACTGAGGGTGGGCGGCATCGCGGCGAGTCTTCCGCCGTGCAGGTCGTGTGGGTCCCGTAATAGGAAGCGCTTGCGCAACGCGAACCGCTTCCATCTCGGGGGCCTGGACTGCTACCCGAGGCCCGTCGTCACCAAAACGATGTGCTGAAGCGCCTATATTCGGCTCCATGAGCACCCGTGCCCTCCGAGCCGCGGCCGCCACCTCGCTGGCCGCGGCGGCATCCGTCGCCTCCGCCGAGAAGACCCACTTCACGTACCTGTGGCACATGGAGCAGCCGATCTACTGGCCCGACGACAACGGCGGCCGGTACGAGCGGGCGTGGCAGAGCATCGTGCGCAAGGACGGCGGTGCCGCGAACCCACAGAACGACCTGCGAGCGATCTTCGGGCTCGATGACCGCGTCAACGCCTACCAGTGGCGCCCGCGCGACACCGTCAACGCGATCCGGTGGTCCGCGGAGGCAGGGGCGCAGGTCAGCTACAGCGGCGGCCTCATCGCCAACATCCAGAGCTTCGCGGAGGCTGGCGGGCAGCTCGGCTACGGCACCAATTGGTTCGGCCCGTGGCGCGAGGCGCGCAACTGGACGACGTCGGGCGGCGTGGCCGTGCCGCGCATGGACGTGGTGCAGTTCTCCTTCCACCACGCGCTGCTGCCGCTCGTCGACGACAGCACGGTCCGCAAGGAACTCGCGCTGTACCGGCAGGTCTACCCGGAGGCGTGGGGCAGTTCCCCAGCGCAGAGCCGCGGCTTCTTCCCGAGCGAGATGGCCTTCAGCATGCGCCTGATCCCCCTCCTCCGCGAGGCGGGCATCGACTGGAGCTTCGTCTCATCCGAGAAGCTGTCGCGCGCATGCCCGGACTTCCCGGTGCAGTTCGGCTCAGGCGGCGTGCAGTGCGATCCGCCGAACCGCGCCGACCAACTCAACCAGCC
This sequence comes from Planctomycetota bacterium, assembly GCA_046047335.1. Classification (GTDB taxonomy): domain Bacteria; phylum Planctomycetota; class Phycisphaerae; order Phycisphaerales; family SM1A02; genus UBA966. The sequence goes on from JBJOIF010000007.1 coordinate 2,289, forward strand.
CGGGCAGTTCTTCGACCGCATGTCGATCAGCCGTGGCTGCGGCCCGGCGGAGGCCATCCCCTTCGGGCACACGCCGCACCGCGCGCGCTACGTGGATCCGGCCACCGGCGAGGCCAGCGAGATCATCGTGGTGCCCTGCTCGCAGAGCCTGGGCTGGCTGGACGGCTACAGCCCGATGGGCATCGACAACCTGCAGCGGCTCGAGCCGCGCAACGACCCCAACCGTCCGATGCTGGTGGTGCTCGCGCACGACGGCGACAACGCGTGGGGCGGTGGATTCTCGTACTACATGGAGGCGGTGCCCAACTTCGTGTCGGCCGCCTCGGGAGCGGGCTTCGTACCCACCGTGGTGCAGCGCTACCTCGCGAACCACCCGGTGCCAGCCGCCGATCTGGCGCACGTCGAGGACGGCGCGTGGGTGAACGCCGACGGCGACTTCGGCGCACCCCAGTTCCTCAACTGGAACTGGCCGCCGGTGAACACGCAGGGGCAGATCGACATCGCCAACGGCTGGGCCGAGGACATCCGCAACTGGGCGGTGGTCACGGCGGCGCAGAACGCCGTCGACCTGGCCGAGCAGGCGGACCTGGACCGCGGACTCCCGGTGCGAATGGCGCACGTGCTCCGGCCGCAGTCCGGGACGCGCGCCAGCGAGCGCGCCTGGCACTACTTCCTGGGAGCGCTGAATTCGGGCTACATGTACTACGGCACCGCGCTCGATATGGAGGTCAAGCCAGCGGTGGCGTGCAACGAGGCGCTGCTGCGCGCGGCGCAGGCGTCCGCCGGGGCGGTGGACCGCACCGCGCCCACGATCTGGATCCCGCAGCGGCACCCGTGGAACCCGGGCGGCACCAACTTCGGCCCGCATCACGGCTACCAGCAGCGGACCTACGGGCCGGACTTCATCGTCTGGACGTTCGTCCACGACACCGCCGGGCTGCAGTCGGTGACGCTCAAGTGGCGGGTCGATGCAGACGGCGTGCGGCCGCTCGGTGGCACCGAGAACGAGACGTACGCAGGCGGACCCGGTGTCGGGGCGTGGCAGTCGCAGCCGATGACCCTGCGCGACTTCCCGGCCGGGAACTTCTTCAACGATGGCTCGATCAACTTCTTCGAGATGCCGAACGCCATCGCCAAGCAGGCGCGGGCGAAGGTGGTGGGCCAGGCGGGCAAGTTGATCGACTACTACGTGGAGGCCGTGGATACGCTCGGGAACGTCAAGCGCAGCCCGATCCAGCACGTCCACGTGGGGACCGCCAACGGCCTGTCGCCCGACGCCGGCGGCGAGTCGGGCGGGTTCGCGATGGACGGCGCCCTCGATGCGTCCGCCGGGCCAATCGCCTCAAACGGCGGACGCACACTCTGGGCTGCGCTCGACGGCAACGTGCTCTACGTGGCCACGCCGGATGCCGGCGAGGGCAACGACGTGTTCATCGCCGTGGCCGACGCCGTCCCCGGCGCGATGCGCGGCGCGTGGTGGGCCAAGGCTGGACAAGCCGCGCAGTGGCGCGCGTTCGTGGCCGACGAGAACGACAACGGCTGGAGCGGGTGGTTCGACGGCAACGGCAGCGTCACCACGCAGTGGGGCGTCCGCAGCGCCACCGCCGCCAATGGGGGAGTCCTGGAGGCCACCATCGACCTGGCCGCGCTGTTCGGCTCGGTGCCCGAGCGGATCGCGGTGGCGGCGGTCGCCTACGGCAACGCCAACGGTGGTGCCCTGCAGACCGGGCAGCAGGTGCCGCCGAGCGCCAATGGCGACGGGAACTTGGACGCCTCCGAGTACCGGGTGGTTGACCTTTGCGCCCTTCGGGCCGAGGGGTGCTGCACCGGCGACCTCAATGCGGACGGCACGGTCGACGGCGTGGACCTCGGCACCATCCTGGGCGCGTGGGGCGGTGCCGACGGGCCCGGCGACCTCGATGGTGATGGCCAGGTGAACGGCGTCGACCTCGGCATCCTGCTTGGCGCGTGGGGGCCGTGCAGCAGGTAAACCCGCGCCGGGTGGGCTTGTTCCGGTGATTACCGGACAAACCGTGCGGGTTTCCGACGATTCTGCGCCGACGCCGCTCCCGACGGCGGCAGTCGTGATCCACATTTCACTTGGATTGCGCCTGTCACCGTGGAGCCTTGCTCCGCGCCATCTGCGTCACGGGAACAACAGGAAGGGAAAGGGCGTCGCGATGCGACCGACTTCATACATCTCATGCACCGTCATGCTGCTTGCCGCCTCCGCTTCGGCAGGTGTGGACGTCCTGTACAGCAACGGTCCCATCGAGCCGGAGCTCGATCCCTCGGGCCTCTTGGTGCGGGATGGTCTCTTCTCCGACGCCTACGGCAGCGATGGCACCTACTTCTACTCGGCATCGGCAGCGCAGAGTTTCACCATCGGGACCGGCGATGCGTGGCAATTCTCCGCCATCCGCTTCTGGGGTGCCAGCGAGTATCTGGAGAACCCCAACCCGATCAGCCAGACGGCGCTCAGCGCCAACGTCTCCGCCATCGAGGTGGTCGTGCTCCGCGTGAACGAGGATCCGGAGGACACGCGCTTCCCGGTGGTGCACCAGTGGACGCTGCCGATCGGAAACATCACGCAGACGCTCACCGGCACGTACGTCCCCAACATCTTCTCGCCGGTGTTCCAGCTCGACGCGCAACTCAACGGTAACGTTGTGCTTGGCGCGGGCAACTACATCGTCTCGATCGGCGGCGTCCTGGTGAACGGGGACCTGTCGTCGTTTGCCTGGATCGACGGCGAGCGCGACGGCACCGATCCCGAATACCTCGCGTGGGGCACGCAAGGCGGAGGCCCCGGCGAGTGGGGCATCTGGTCGCCCCAGTCCAACGGCTTCTCCGGCGCAGTGGAAATTTACGGAAATGAAATCCCCGCTCCCGGCGCCATCGCCCTGCTGGCCGTGGTTGGCGCTTCCGGCTTCGGTCGCCGCCGCCGCGCCTGACGCCCCTCACGACGTTCGCGCTCCCCTTCCCCCCTCGCTCCGCTCACGCCCTCCGCACCGCATCGACGGTCCGGAGGGCGTGGGCGTGCATGGGCACCGCGTGGGCGCGGATGATGGCCGCGCCTCGGGCGGCGGCGATCACCGCGGCGGCCACCGACGCGGCATCGCGCTCGACCGGATGCTCGATGCCGCTCACCGCCCCCAGAAAGCTCTTCCGGCTCGCCCCCACCAGCACTGGTACGCCAAGCCCAACAAACCGATCGACGGCGGCCAGCAGCCGAAGGTTGTCCGCGACGTCCTTCCCGAAGCCAAGCCCGGGGTCCACGGCGATCGACGCTCGATCGATCCCGGCGCGCTCCGCCGCGTGGATGCGACCCGCCAACCAGTCGCGGACCTCGTCGACCACGTCGGTGACCGGTCGCCGCGGATCATGCTCCGTGCTCCATCGATCGTCGCCGGGTGCGAACCTCCGGTGCATGAGCACCACGCCCGCACCGGTCCGCGCCACCGTGTCCAGCATGGCCGGATCTTCGGTGCCGCCGCTCACGTCGTTGACGATGGCCGCGCCGGCCTCGAGCGCCGCGGCGGCCACGGCCGCGCGCGTGGTG
>JBJOIF010000008.1:0-3771 GCA_046047335.1 Planctomycetota bacterium
GCAGCAAGGCATGCCGACGGACCACGCGGTCGCCGACGTGCTCCCCGGCGGCTGCCAAGATCCGGCTGCCGTCGGCGCTGCGGAGTTGGTAGGACGGGTTGAGCGAGTGCACCTTGATGGCGGGCCAGGTGCCGGATGCACGGATGGCGTGGTGCACGCTGGTGCTCGCCGTGCGCCACGTGGCGTAGGTCACCACGGGCATCCGGCCGGCGTGGTGGGCCAGCGCGAACTGGAAACGCTTGACGCCCAGCCTCGCGAAGAGGCTGAGCGTCTTGCGGATGCGGGGTGGCGGCTCGGTACTCAACGGCAGGACTGTATCCGCCCGGTACGTCGATCAGTCGATCCGCTTGGAGGGCTGGTCGGCCGGCTGCTGCCCGGGCTTGCGCGGACCGCCCTGTCCGGGGCGCTGGCCATCGCGACCGCGCCCGGGGCGTCCCTGCCGGAACTCGTCCTCGGTGATCTTGCCGTCGCCGTCGGCGTCCAGGCGCTTCAGGCGCTCCCAGACCTCGGCGGGCACCTCGTCCGAGGTCACCACGCCATCGCCGTTGCGGTCGAACGTCTTGAAGGTGGGGCGTTCACCGCGACCGGGGCCGCCCTCGCGGGGGCCGCGTCCCGGGCCGCCCTGTCCGGGAGCGCCCTGACCGGGCTCGCCCTGCGCCGGAGGCGGCGGGCCCTTGCCCGGCTCGCCCTGCGCAGGCGGTTCGGCGAGGGCGGAGGCGGCGAGGAGCGATGCGAGCAGGGTGGTCGGAATGCTGGGATTCACCATCGGAACGTGTCCTTTCGTCACGCTGAATTGCCCGAGCGTGCAGTTCGGGGACGGCCTGCGGTGCCGACCGGGGAAGAAACGCGGCGCTCGCCCCGGGATTGCACCGCGGTTCGTCACTTCAGCACAATCCGGCGGGCCCGCACCACCATGGCGCCGGAGTCGTTCCACTCGACCACGGTGCCCGTCACGGCCACCGTGGCCAGCGGTTCCAGGCCGGAGACCCCCTCGAGCCCCAGGGGCAGGGGGTTGCCGTCGGCGTCCGTGACCTCGATGGTGACCATGCCGCGCTTCATGGCGTCGCGGTCCTCGCAGCAGTAGTCCCACGGCGTCCGGCAATGATCGTGATCCCCCATGTCCTTGCAGCTGCGCAGGGCAGGGTCGACGATCGTGAACACGGCGGCCTCGGCGCCGAACGGCCGTCGGCTCCCGCCGATGCGACCCAGCACGGTGACCTCCTCTCCGGTCCGGGCCGATGCCTTGCACGCGGCGGCATGGGTGCCGGTCGGCTCCCCACGCTCCACGAGGCCTTCAGGCAGCGCCATGGTGACGGGCGCACCACTGGACGGCGAGGCGGGCTTCGGCGGTCCCGAGCCGTCGCGACCGCAGGCCGATGCGGCGAGCAGCGCAAGCATGCAGGCGAGGGTGCGGGTCGGGAGCGCGATGGAGTCGAGGTGAAGCATGGGAGTTGGTCATGGGGAAAGAGGGGTTTGCAGAAGGTGAGCAGTGGTCAGTCGGCCTTCAGTGCGGCGGGGATCTCTGTTCGAAGGCAGCGCATGGCCGGGGCGACGCACCCCAGCGCTCCGGTGACGAGTCCGGCGACCAGGCCGACCGCGACGACGCGGTGGTCGATGATGATGCCGAACGTGCCCATCGAGAAGTGGACCGCCGCTCCATCAAGGAACGCCATGCCAAGCGCCACCGCCAGCAAGGCACCGGCCATCGACGCGATCGTCGCCTCCTGGAGCATGCCCACCGCGATCGCCGTGCGCGTGTAGCCGAGCACGCGGAGCATCCCGTACTCCCGGATGCGGCCCGCGAAGGCGGCATACATGGTGTTGAGCCCGCCGAGCAGCGCGCCCAAGGCAACCAGGGCCGCGCTCGCGAGGACCATCACCTGCACGGGCCGGTAGAAGGATGCCTGGGCGGCGAAGTACGCCGGTTCGTGGATCGCGCTCAATTCAAGGTCGATGCGTCGTTGTGCGAACGTGGATGCCGTGGCCGGGGCCACGCCAGGATCGAGCGCCACGATGACCGCGGACACCGTCTCGCGGCGGGCGAGCACCAGGACATCGGTGATCGGCATCCACGCCTCGCCGTCCATGACGGTTCCCGGTGCGCGGAAGGTCCCGACCACCCGCATGGGCCGGCCGTCGATGGCGATGGTCGGGCCGCCCGAACCATCGTCGGTCACGGTGCGCTCAAGCGCTTCCGGCTCGAGTCCGGCGACGCGCGCGGCGCTGTAACCAAGGATCACCTCGTCGGCACCCGGGTCTGGCGCACGCCCGGACGTCATGCGCACTTGCGGGTGCAGCAGGAAGGCGATCGGCGTGATGCCTCGCACGACTCCCGGGGCGTGGGCCTCGCGCGGCTCGGCGATGCGCGCGTCCACGGTGAGCGCCACGTTCACCTCCGGCCCGGCCAGCGGCTGTCCACCGATCTGCGCGATGCCCCGCAGGCTCGCCACGATCACCCCTGCGGTGGATGCGGGGATCTCGCTGCGCTCGGCACTTTCCTCGCTTCCTGCACCCAGGAACACGACGTTGCGCTCGAGCCCACTGGCGCGCAGTGCGCCGTCCATGCCAAGCACGAATCCCGCACCGGCCATCGCCAGGAGCGTCACGAGCATGGCGCCTCCGCCGGCCATGGCCGAGCGGACCGGACTGCGCCCGAGGTTCCGTGCCGCGTACGTGAACGGAAGGAGCCTCATGCGGCCCTCAGTCCCTGGGCAATCTGCCGGCGCGATGCGGTCCAGGCGGGCACGGCTCCGGCCAGTGCGCCCAAGAGGGTGGCGAGGCCCACGCCCGCCAGCGTCACCGCCGGGTCGGCAGTAACTTCGATGGACACGCCCTCCATGGTGACGTTCAGCGCCGCCGCCCGGAGTGCCAGGTGCGATGCCGCCGCGCCGATGGCCCCGCCGGCCAAGCCGAGCATGGCGGCTTCGAGCACCACCGTCCAGACCAGATGAAGCCCCGAGAAGCCGAGCACCTGCAGGATCGAGTGGTCGCGGACCCGGTCGCGCACCGCCAAGGCAATGGCGTTCGCGACGAGTCCGAACACGGCCGCCAGGCTCGCCCAGCCGACCACCGACGCGAATCCCACGATGGCGAGCACGTCGCGCGCCGCGCGCGCCACGAATGCCGACTCTGGCCGCGTGGTGGTCGGGAACTGGTCCGAGGCAAACGCCGCGTCGATCGCCGCCGCCACGGCCTCGAGTGCCGCGGGATCGTCCACCTCGACGTTGAACTGCGTGACGATCCCACCCGTCCCGCCGCGCTCGGCGGTCTCCTGGAGGAACGGGAGATGAACGTAGGCAGCGTTGCGGTCCTGCACGTCGTCGCTCTCGAAGATGCCCGCGACCCACGTGCTCACGCCCGCGGCTGTGAAGCGGTCGCCGATGCGAACGCCGCGCCGATCCGCGAGCGACTTGCCGAGGAGGGCCGCATCGCCGCGGGAACGCCAGGCAGCGATGCTGCCCTGCGTCATGCGTGCGTCCCGCATCTTGGCGTCGATGAAGCCCTCTTCGGGCACGCCGCGGAACGTCACCACGTCGAGGGAGGCCCGGCAGTTGCTCACAATGATGCGCACCGGAACCGCGCTGCGCACACCGGGCAGCTGTCGGATGGTCCCCGCGTACGACTGCGGCAGCCGGCTCGCGAAGGGACAGAATCGGTTCTGCCGGTAGACCACCAGCTTCGTCTCCGCAGCTCCGGCCTCGGTGGCTCGTCGGACGCCGTCACGCATGCTCTCCACGAACGAGAAGAGGAACGCGGCGACGGCGATCCCCA
>JBJOIF010000009.1:0-7860 GCA_046047335.1 Planctomycetota bacterium
GGGGCACCCATCCCCGCGGATCCGGGCCGATTCGGGGGTCATCCCGGCCCCGCGGCTAAGCTCCATGCCAATAACGCCCCGTCCGGCCGCATCCGGCCCGGTCCGGGTGGCGAAGGAGGCCCCGCCATGAAGCTCTACACCCGGACCGGAGACGACGGCACCACGGGCCTCTTCAGCGGCGCGCGCGTGTCCAAGGACCACCCGCGCATCGAGGCGTACGGCACGGTCGACGAACTGAACGCGGTGCTGGGCCTGGTTGGGTGCGCCTGCGACCGTGGGCACCCCTTCGAGGCCCGCCTTCACGCGATCGTCGCGGCGCTGCAGTCGAGGCTCTTCGACATCGGTGCCGACCTGGCGACGCCCGAGGGAGCGAAGCAGCAGTCGCGGATCCACCGGATCGACGAGCAGGACGTGTCCGAGGCCGAGGGCTGGATCGATGAGGTCGACCGGGGCAATCCCCCGATCACCACGTTCGTGATGCCGGCGGGCACCGAGCTCGCCGCCCGCCTGCACGTGGCCCGGACGGTGTGCCGCCGCGCCGAGCGGACGATCATCTCGCTGGCGGCGATCGAGCCGGTGGGCGAGCCGCTCCTGCGCTACATGAACCGCCTCAGCGACCTCTTCTTCGCGATGGCGCGCCGCGCCAACCACGAGCGCGGCCATCCCGACGTGCCGTGGTCGCCGGCGAAGCGGTAACCGGCGCCGCCGGGGCGGGCTATCCCTCGAGCGTGCCGAACACGCGGTCGCCGGCGTCGCCGAGCCCCGGGCGGATGTAGGCGTTGCCGTCGAGCATGCGGTCGAGGGCGCACGCGTGCACGATCACGTCGGGGTGCTCGTCGTGCACCCGACGCACGCCCTCGGGCGCGGCCACCAGGCAGATCATCTGGATGTCGCGGCAGCCCACGTCCTTCAGGTGCCGAATGGCCGCGCAGGCGCTCCCGCCCGTCGCAAGCATCGGGTCGATCACGATCGAGTATCCGTCGCGCACGTCATGCGGGAACTTGGCGTAGTAGAAGACCGGCCGGTGCGTGGACTCGTCGCGCCGGATGCCGATGTGGCCGACGCGCGCCTCCGGGAAGAGCTGCATCACGCCATCGGTCATGCCCAGCCCGGCGCGCAGGATCGGCACCAGCGTGACGGGGCGGCTCAGTTGTCGGCCCTCGGTGGTCTCGAGCGGCGTCTCCACCGCGATCGCCCGCGTGTCGAAGCGGCGCGAGACCTCGTAGGTCATCAGCCCGGCAATCTCGTTGAGCAGCCGGCGGAAGTCCGCGGGCGAGGTCCGGCGATCGCGCACCACCGCCAGCTTGTGCTGAATCAGCGGGTGATCGAAGACGCGCAGGTTGGGGTGCTCGGCGGCGACGTGCGGCATGCGTGGGTCCTCGGGACGCAAGCGTAGACTGGCCGCCCGATGAGCAACGAACCCATGACCCGACGCCCGCTGGCCGTGCTCGGCCTCGGCGCGATCGCCGGGGCCGCCGTGACCGCCCTGCTGGCCCTCGCCCCCGTGCGCCCGGCGGAACCGCCCGTCGGCCGGCCCCGCCTCACGCCCGAGCAGGTCACGCTGGAGACCCGGTCGGCCATGGAGGTGCTCAACCAGTTCGTCGGCCGCTGGGACGTCGCGGGGCAGTCGCTCGACGCCTCCGGGCAGGTGGTCGGCGAGTTCTCAGGCAACGCCCACTGGACGTTCGTGCTCGCCGAGAACTTCCTGATGGGCGAGATGACCCTCCTGAACGGCGACTACGTGCTCGAGCAGGTGGAGTTCGTCGGCTACTCGCCGGGCCTTCGCAAGTACACGCACGTGATGCTCACCGAGCTCGACAAGTCGATGATCTACCAGCACGGCGAGTGGATGCCCGACGTCTCCGGGATGGTGTTCTCGAACGCCGCCCCGCTCGACACCCCGGACGGTGCGCCGCGCTCGGTGGGGCTCGAGTACTCCTTCCGCGACGGTGGAATCCAAATCACCATGACCATGCAGTCCGGGACGCAGGCGCCGCAAACGGTGCGCATGCGGCTGACGCGCTCGGCCCACCCCGAGGCGCCCACCGGACCGGACGGGATGCCCACCGGCGGCAACGTGCGCATGGTGCAGCGCCAGGGCGATCCGGCCAAGATGCGGGAGCAGATGCAGCAGGCGATCGCGCAGATGACCGCACAGCGGCAGGCGATGCAGCAGTACATGAACCAAATGAGCGGCGGCATCGACGGCATGGGCAACCGGCCCGCGCCGCGCGGCCTGTTCGGCGGGCCGCAGTGATGGCGCTGCCCCGCCTCGCCATCATCGGCCGACCGAACGTCGGAAAGTCGAGCCTCTTCAATCGCCTGGCAGGCCAGCGGATCTCCATCGTCGACCCGACGCCGGGCGTGACGCGCGACCGCATCACCACCGTCGTCGAGCTGCGGCCGCCGCCGGGCACGGCGGGCGAGCCGCGGTTCGCCGAGATCATGGACACCGGCGGCTACGGCGTGTACGTGGCCGAGGGCGGACAGATCGACGACGCGGGCAAGGACCTGACCGCGCTCACGCCCGACATCGAGGCGCAGATCCGTGCCGCTGCCGGCGAGGCACAGCTCATCCTGTTCGTGATCGATGCGCAGGACGGCATCGTGCCGCTCGACGAGGCGGTCGCGCGCCTCCTGCGCTCCGCCGGGCTCTCCGCGAAGGTGATGGTGGTGGCCAACAAGGTTGACGATCCCAGCTGGGACGCCGACGGCATCGAGGCCGCCGCGCTGGGGTTCGGTGAGCCGCTGCTGTCGAGCGCCACCAGCGGCTACGGCACGCGTGGGCTGCTGGAGGCCGTGTGGGAACGCCTCGGCGACACCGCCGCCGAGCGACCAGAGGATCCGCAGGTGCGCTTCGCGATCGTCGGACGGCGCAACGCAGGCAAGAGCTCGCTCGTGAACGCACTGGCGGGCGAACCCCGCGTGATCGTCAGCGAGATCGCCGGCACCACGCGCGATGCGGTCGACGTGCGCTTCCAGTTCGGCGACCGCGCGCTCGTGGCGATCGACACCGCCGGCGTCCGCAAGCGCAAGAGCTGGGCCGACGACGTGGAGTTTTATTCCAACGCCCGGACCGATCGGGCGATCGACCGCGCGGACGTGTGCGTGCTGCTGCTCGACGCCACCGAGAAGTGCTCGCAGGTCGAGAAGCGGCTCGCCAGCCAACTCGAGGAGAAGTGGAAGCCCACGGTCATCGCCGTCAACAAGTGGGATCTGGTCTCGTCGAAGCTCACGCCCAAGGACTACATCGAGTACCTGACGCAAGAGTTCCCGGGCCTCGACTTCGCACCGATCGTCTTCCTGAGCGCCAAGGACGGCACCGGCATCCGGGAGATGATGGGCATGATCGACAACCTGGCGCGGCAGGCGGCCCACCGCGAGGGAACCGGCCGCGTGAACCATGCGGTGCGGGCCATCCTGGAGGCGCGCGGGCCGAGCTCGCGGCTGGGCACCAAGGCCAAGGTCTTCTACGTCGCGCAGATCGACGTCAAGCCGCCGACGATCGCGATGGTGGTCAACAAGCCCGACCTCTTCGAGGGTTCGTACGAGCGCTACTTCAAGAACCAGCTCCGCGAACACCTGCCCTTCAGCGAGGTGCCGATCCGCCTGGTGTTCAGCGAGCGCCGGCGCGAGCAGCGCTGAACGGGCAGCGTCAGCCCGGCGTGGCGGCCCACGTCACCAAGCGTGCCGCGGCCGCCACGGCCCCGAGCACGCCCGCGCCCACCGCGCACGACGCGAATGCATCGAGGGAAGGCATCCGGAACGCCGCGCGCGCGAGGAGCGCAGCCACCGTCACGAACGCCAGCGCATCGAACGCCACCTTCAGCGCCGGCACCCCGATCGGCACGAGTTGCACCAGGGAGGCGACGCCGCAGCATGCGAGCGAGCGCGCCAAGATGTCCGCCGCCGCCCCGGCGGGGCGCACGCGGACGATGGCGACGGCAGCGATCCCCGCCGCGCCCGCCACTGCGCAGAGCACCGCCCACGTCACGTGGGCCGCGGCCAGCGAGAGCCGGGGGAGCAGGTCGGCGGGGGCGCCGAAGCCGAGCACGGTGGCGAGGGCAAGCAGCGCCAACGCGCCCGCGCCGACCCCGGTCCAGAACCGGAAGTCCCCCTCCGGGCAGAGCGGGGCCTGAGCGTTGCGCGCGTCCATCGGCCGTGATCCTAGCGATGCGCAGGGCTATCCTCGACCCGGGAACCGACCACCGTGCTCATCCGGCTGCGAGACACCGACCGACGCCCGCTCGGCCACGCCACCGTGGACGCCGAGGCTCGGCCTCCACGGGTGACCACCGAGTCGCGCGATGGATCGCCGCGCGAGGTGTTCCTCGACTGGGAGCGCGCGTTGGACGACGACGGCCGGCTGCGCGCCTGCGTGGCGTGCGGAAGCCCGTCCCTGTACCGGCGCAAGGCTCCACTCTGGTTCACGCCCTTCGCGCTGCTGCTGGCCGCGGGCGGACTCGTGCTCGCGATCACCGGCCATTCGAGCCACCCGGCGGTACTCGGCGCGCTGGTGGCGCTCCTGGTCATCGACCTCGTGGTGCTGATGGTCGTACCGACGCGACTGGTGTGCTACCGATGCGGCACCGACTACTCGGGACTCCCGATCGCCCCGCACCACGGACGGTGGGATCCACGCGCGGCGGCGCGCGCCCGTCGCCGAGAGTGAGTCCGGTCGCGCGGATACCATCCGGCCATGGCATGGAACGCCGAAGCGAACGCCCCAGACGGCGACGCGTGGATGCGCGCGCTGGCCGGCCGCTTCCTGGTGTTTGACGGCCCGGATGGCAGCGGCAAGAGCACGCAGTTCGGGAGGTTCGCGTCCCGCGCCCGTGAGGCCGGCGTCGCCGTGGTGGAGGTCCGGGAGCCGGGCGGCACGCCCATCGGTGAGAAGATCCGCGCGATCCTGCTCGACCCCGCCAACGCCGAGATGACGCTTCGCGCCGAAATGCTCCTGTACATGGCGAGCCGCGCGCAACTGTTCGAGGAGCGCATCCGCCCAGCGCTCGCCGCGGGGTCCATGGTGATTGCCGATCGTTTCGTGTCCAGCACGCTTGCCTACCAGGGCACCGCGGGCGGCATCGGCGAGGACGAGATCGTCGCCGTCGGCCGCGTGGCGACGGGCAACCATGTGCCCGACCTCACCGTGGTGTTCGACGTCGACACGGACGTCGCGATGCGCCGGCTGTCCCCGCTCCTCGATCGAATGGAGCGCAAGGGCGCCGAGTACCACGCGCGCGTTCGGCAGGGCTACCTCTCGCAGGCGACGCGTTGGCCGGACCGCTACCTGGTGGTGGACTCGTCGTGCGCGCCCGATGACGTGACCGCGGCACTGATGCACGGCGTGCGCTCGTGGTGCGCGTGCCCCGTGCGCTGATCCACCGCGATCGCACCGATCATCCACCGTGGATCCACGCGCGCGACGCGGCGCGCCGTGCGGCAATTCTGCAATCGTCCGGAATTTCCGCGACTTGCGTTCGACTTCCGCCGAGGCGCCCCCATACTCCGCCCCCGTGTGGACGGTGAGCGGGGCACCAGCCTCCCCGCAGATCGTGTGGGACCATGTCATTGCCTGAGGCGCGTCGCAACCGGATCTTCCGGTTCGTGGACCTGGCGCGCGTGTATCGGGGGTGGAACCGCCAGCAGCTGGCGCAACACCTGGGACGTGACCTTTCCAAGGTGGTACCCGACAGCGGGAACCCCAAACTCGACCTGGTGGTCGCACTGGCGGAGGCGCTCGACTGGAACGTCGGCGACGTCGTGCAGTGCGTGTGGGACGGCGTCGAGGAACCGCCGGAAGGCGGCGACTTCGCCGAACTCGACGCACGGGCGCTCGATGCGCACCGGGCCGGCGATTGGCGCCGCCTGGTGGCGGGAGGACGCGCGCTGCTCGCGGCGGCATCGACGCCTGCCGATCGGGCACGGGCGCTGAACCGGCTCGCTGGGGGCCACGACGGACTCGGTCGGCATACCCGGAGCCTTGAATGCCTGCGCGAGGCGCTCACCCTGCGGCCACTTCCGCCGGGCCTCGAGACGATGCTCCGCATCAACCTTGCCGGGGCGCACTACGCGCTCTGGCACGACGTCGAGGCACGCGCCACGGCGCATGAGCTCGCCGAGCGGTTCGATGCCGAGCCGCCGTTGGATCGCCTCGGACGCGTCGCGCAGGCGTTCGCGCTCATGTACCGCGGCCAGTGCGCGCGTCGGGCGATCGCGGGCACGTGGGGAGGGCCGGACGGTGCCGTGCCCGGCGATGCCGCGAGCGGCCACGCCACCCTCCGGAGCCACGCCATGGCCGCCCGCGCCGACCTCGAGCGTGCCGCGTCGCTCTTCGCGCGCCTGGCCCGGGAGTTCGGCGACGACAGCTACGGCGGCGTCGGGAACACCTGTCGCGGTGCGTTGCTCGAGGTGGGATGCGCCCTCGGCGAGGTCGATCCGCTCGATGCGGTGGCCACGGTCACCGAGGCCCTCGGCGGCGTCGAGGATCCGCAGTTGGCGCCTCCCGGCGACTGGCTCGAGAGCTACGGCTGGTGGTGCATCTACGGATGCAACGTGGCCATGCGCCACCTGCAGGACCCGAAGCTGCACCGTGCCGTGGCCATCTTCAGCAACAAGGCGATCGAGATCGCCGACCGCCTCGGAAACTGGTCGCTGCGCGAGCGGGCGTTCTCCCTCGAGCACGACCGGCGCGCCCGGCTGGAGCGATCCACCGGCTTCGACGCCGAATGGGTGCTCGACGAGGAGGACGTGCGAACCATTGCCGGCACGATGGGTCGATTCCCGTCGTTCCGCGACACCGGCTGGCGGATCCTCTCGCAGGCCCGCATCCTCGAACCCGCATGAAAGGAACGATGTCCATGAGAACCAAATCAATTCGACACGCGCTCGGGTGCGCGAGGCCGCCCGGCCGATGCGCGCGGGGACGGATGGCCGTCGCGGTCATGATGCTGGCCTGGTGGTGCACTGCGGTGACCGCCCCGCACCTCGGCGCGCAGGCGGAGGCGGCGGATCGACCCGGTGGGACGGGCGACATCCGTGATGGCCGCCTGGTGTGGCACCGCCGATGGTGGCTCGACGTGTACACGCACACGATGCAGGAGGAGTGCTTCATCGCCTGGATGGACGTGCGCTACCGGCACGTCGAATGGAAGCTTGGCCTGCCGGTGCGCCAGGTGGAATCGCTGTACCGATGGTGGGTACCCAACGTGTGGGAGCCCGCCGGCAAGGGAGGCGACAAGGACGGCTGATGCGGGCCCCGTTGGGCCGCAGACACGCCGACGGCACGGGAACGGGGGCGCACGGACGCGCCCCGTCCCGCCGTAGACTCCGCCGGAATGCAGCCCGCCGAGCCCGTCCGTGCCGCTTCCACGCCGATCGAGGGCGATGCGTCGGCGTCGGCGGGCCCCTCCGGTCCCGGACTGCTGCTCGTGATGGCTGGCCCGTCCGGGGTCGGCAAGACCACCATCGTCCATGAGCTCCTGCGCCGATTCGGCGGTTCGTTCTCGGTGAGCGCGACCACCCGCGCCCGTACCGCCAACGAGCGCGACGGTGTCGACTACTGGTTCATCGACGAGGCGACGTTCCAGCAATGGGTGGATGAGGACCGATTCCTGGAGCACGCGCAGGTGTTCGGCCGTTCGTGGTATGGCACGCCGGAGGAACCCGTGCGCCAGCAGCTCGCGCGCGGCGGGCTGGTGGTGCTCGACATCGACGTGCAGGGCGCGGAGAACGTGCGCCGCCGTATCCCCGGGGCGCTCGGCGTGTTCATCCTGCCGCCGAACGAGGACGAGCTCCTCAAGCGTCTCCGTGGCCGCGGGCGCGACGACGAGGAGGCGATCCAGCGCCGTTTCGCGGAGA
>JBJOIF010000010.1:0-3170 GCA_046047335.1 Planctomycetota bacterium
CGCCACGCCCGAGCCGACGGCGATGGCCGACGCCTACGCGTTCATCAAAGCATGCGTGCATCACGGTGGCGCGTCGCGGATCGCGTGCGTGGCGTCGATGACGGATCGCGAGGCCGATGGACGGCGTGCGGTGGGTCGTCTCGCCAGCGTGGCGCGCACGCACCTCGGGGTGCAGGTCGCCGATGCCGGGGTGTTGCCGCGCGACGACGCGGTCCGCGAGGCGGTGCGAACCCGCACGCCGCTGCTGCGTTCGGGCCCTGCCAGCCCGGCGGCGCGGGCGATGCGGCGGGTCGAGTCTGCGGTGGCGGCGTCGCTCGATGGTGGGGCAGGGGGTTCGACCCCCGCCGGAGGCGGGCAGATCCTGGCCGCGATGGCGCTCCGATTCGGGCTTCGTCTTGGGTCGCGGAGTCGCGCCGCAGGGTGAAAATAATTTCCGGAACCAGTCGGTTCTCCCCTTGCGGACGGGAATGGAAGGCTGTTATATTGGACGCGCCGCAGCGACCGTCATGGATCGATGGCGCCAAGGCACCCCCGGCATGGACGCTGGGGTCGTCAACGGAACGGGGCGAGCCCGGTGGCGGGCGTCGCGTTCCTTCATCGCATGTGCCCGTCGGGGATCCGACGTGCACGTGAGCGTGCTTCACCTGCACTCTCTTCCCGAAGGTCAAGGAGCGACCGATGCCGAAGAGCAATGCGCGGGCCGCGTCACGGCAGACGCAGTCCCGCGCCACCAAGCGAACTTCTTCCCCGTCCGCACCTGCACGGTCGGCCACTCGGGTCGCCGCGGCTTCCAAGGCCGGGACTTCCCCGGCCGCGGTGGTGGCCAGGGGCCCGAAGGCGCCATTGCGCGTCGATCGCGTCGTCGAGGTCACCTCGCCGGCCCCTCGCGTCCCCACCACCCAGGACGCCATGTGGACCGCGTATCACGCGGCCCGCGAGCGTGGCGACTCCGCCCGGCTCCAGGACCTCCGGAACCGGCTGATCGAGCGCCACTACGAGGTCGTCCGGTTCACCGCCGAACGGATGCACACCCGCCTTCCGAGCGAGGTGGACGTGAACGACCTGATGAGCGCCGGGCTGTTCGGGCTGATGGACGCCATCGACGCGTTTGATCCGGCACGCGGCGTCAAGTTCGAGACCTACTGCGCGCCCCGCATCCGCGGCGCCATCTTCGACGAGCTTCGGTCCATGGACTGGGTGCCGCGGTTGGTCCGAAGCCGCACGGCCAAGCTCGAGAAGCTCCGCAAGGAGTTCGAGCTGGCCCATGGTCGCCGGCCGACGGACGACGAGCTCTCCGCACAGATGAACCTGCCAGCGGCCGAGTTCGAGAAGCTGCAGAAGGACTCGCGGCCCGTGGGCGTCGTCAGCCTCGACCGCAAAGCGTTCGAGAGCGATTCGAGCCGCGATGTCCGCGAGATCGACGTGATCACCGACGGCCGCCAGCCGAACCCCGCGGAGATCGTGCAGCGCGGCGACCTGCAGGCACTCATCACCAAGGGCCTGTCCCGAGCCGAGCGGCTGATCGTCATCCTGTACTACTACGAGGAGATGACGATGAAGGAGATCGGGCTCACGCTCGACCTCTCCGAGAGCCGCGTCAGCCAGATGCACTCGAGCATCCTGGCGCGGCTCAAGGCGCAGATGCAGCACCGTCTCAAGGACTTCTGAACCACCTGCCGGAGGGTCCATCTTCCGAGCGTCCGCGCCCCGCGCATCCCGCGGGGCGCGGTTCGTTTGGCGCGGAACCCGTTGGCTTCACACGGCCATCGGCTGCACGGGCCGGTCCACCAGGATTCGGGCAGCGGTCTTCGCCTTCACCTCGTCGACGGACACGCCCGGCGCCGTCTCGATGAGACGGAAGAGCCCCGACTCGCGGTCGAGTTCGAACGCCGCCAGGTCGGTGATCAGCATGTGCACGCACCGCTGGCCCGTGAGGGGCAGGGTGCAGGCGGGGATGAACTTGCTCTCCCCCTTCTTGTTGCAGTGCTCCATGACCACCACGACCCGGCGCACGCCGGCCACAAGGTCCATGGCCCCGCCCATCCCCTTGACCAGTTTCCCGGGAATCATCCAGTTCGCCAGGTCGCCGCGTTCGCTGACCTCCATCGCCCCGAGTATCGCCAGGTCGATGTGCCCGCCGCGAATCATCGCGAAGCTGTCCGCGCTCGAGAAGAAGCTGGCGCCTGGCACCGCGGTGACGGTCTGCTTGCCCGCGTTGATCAGGTCGGGGTCCACGTCCGCCTCACGGGGGAACGGCCCCATACCGAGCAGCCCGTTCTCCGACTGCAGCCAGACGGTCATGCCCTGGGGCACGTGGTTCGCCACCAGGGTCGGGATGCCGATGCCCAGGTTGACGTAGTACCCGTCGCGGAGTTCCTGAGAGGCGCGGGCGGCAAGCTGGTTGCGGTCGAGGGCCATGCGATGCTCCGGGACGTGGTCAGCCGAAGACGATGCCCTGCGCGAGCGGCAGGTCCTTCGACCAGTTGACGGTGCAGGTCTGGCGGCGCATGTACTGCTTCCAGCTGTCCGAGCCGGACTCGCGCCCGCCGCCCGTGTCCTTTTCGCCGCCGAACGCGCCGCCGATCTCCGCACCGCTCGTGCCGATGTTGACGTTGGCGATGCCGCAGTCGCTGCCGCCATGGCTGAGGAACCGCTCCGCGGCCCGCATGCTGTCGGTGAAGATGGCGCTCGAGAGACCCTGGTCGACGCCGTTGTTGACCGCGATGGCCTGCTCGATCGAGTCCACCGGGATCACGTAGAGGATCGGGGCGAACGTTTCCTCGCAGCAGATGGAGGGCATGCGTCCCTTGGGAACGGCGATGAGCGTGGGCTCGACGAAGTTGCCCGCTTTGCTCTTGAAGCGATCGATGCCGCGGCGCCCGCCGGCCAGCACCGTGCACCCGTCCGCCTCCGCGTGTTCGATCGCGGCGCGCATGTTCTCGACGGCCCGGGCGTTGATGAGCGGTCCCATCAGCGTCCCCTTGCGCATCGGGTCGCCGATCGGCACCGATCGATACGCCTTGATCAGCCGGGCGGTGAGGGGCTTCACGATGCTGCGGTGCACCAGCAGGCGCCGCGTGGTCGTGCAGCGCTGGCCGGCCGTGCCGACCGCACCGAACAGCACGGCCCGCACCACGAGGTCCATGTCGGCGTCGGGCATCACGATGATG
>JBJOIF010000011.1:0-8857 GCA_046047335.1 Planctomycetota bacterium
GACCGCTACTTCCTCGACAACGTGGCGGGCTGGATCCTCGAGCTCGACCGCGGCGAGGGCATTCCGTACAAGGGCAACTACACCGGCTGGCTGCAGCAGAAGAAGGCGCGCCTCGAGATCGAGGAGAAGCAGGCCTCGAACCGGCAGAAGGCGCTCGCGCGGGAGCTCGAGTGGATCAACAAGAGCCCGCAGGGCCGCATGGCCAAGAGCAAGTCGCGCGTCGAGCGCTACGAGCAGCTCGTCAGCCAGAACCAGAAGGAGAAGGCGGCCGAGGTCGAGATCTTCATCCCGCCGGGCCCGCGCCTCGGGACGCTCGTGGTCGAGGCCAAGGGCCTCACGAAGGCCTTCGGCGACAAGCTGCTGCTCGACGACGTCAGCTTCTCGATCCCCGCGGGCGCGATCGTCGGCATCATCGGCCCGAACGGCGCCGGCAAGACCACGCTGTTCCGCATGATCACCGGAAGCGACAAGCCGGACTCCGGCGAGCTGCGCGTCGGCGAGAGCGTGAAGCTCGCGTACGTCGAGCAGAGCCGCGAGACCCTGCCGAACGACAAGAACCTCTGGGAGGCGATCTCCGGCGGCGACGAGAAGATCATGCTCGGCGGCGTCGAGGTGAACAGCCGCGCCTACGTGGCGCGATTCGGCTTTACCGGCACCGACCAGTCCAAGATCGTTGGCAACCTGTCGGGCGGCGAGCGCAACCGCGTTCACCTGGCCCGGATGCTCCGGCAGGGCGCGAACGTGATCCTGCTGGACGAGCCGACCAACGACCTCGACGTCAACACGATGCGGGCCCTGGAGGAGGGGATGGAGAACTTCGCCGGCTGCTCGCTGGTGATCAGCCACGACCGGTGGTTCCTGGACCGGGTGGCCACGCACATCCTGGCGTTCGAAGGCGACAGCAAGCTGCACTTCTTCAGCGGCAACTACTCCGCCTACGAGGAGGACCGCCGCCGACGGCTGGGGATCCCGGCCGATGCCGCGCCGAGGCGCCTGCAGTACCGGGCCTTGACGCGCTGACGCGGCGAGGGGTGCCCCCGCCTCCGCGGAGGTGACATGGTCCGGGAATCACTGCCCTGAGCCGCCCTTTTTGCGGGGGCTTGATGGGCCGCGTCCCCCGATTGCGTTCATGGGTGCGTCGGGGCCATCCAGGCATCTTCCGCGGCGCAGGCGTGCGTCGCGGCCACACTCCTCGCCCTTGGGAACCACCGTTCCCGAGGGCGAGTTTTTGGCTGCCGCCGTAGTTTCCCGCCATGCGCACCGCCCGACTGATCGCCGGCATTCCCGCCACCAACAAGAGCCTGTTCCATGCCGTGCGATTCAGCGTCGGCGACCCTGCAGCGTGCATCGACTTCCTGCACGATGGCCGGCCACCGCACCGGGTCTTCATCTGCCGTGACATCGAGATGGACCGGGCCCGCCGCCAAGCGCGGGCCGACGCCGTGGCATGCCCGCGGGACTTCGAGCCCGCGGACGGGTTGTCCGGCGACCGCGAGACCGCGACCGCGCAGGCGGTGGCCGAGTGCCTCCGGCGCCAGGGCATCGGCCGGGTCGTGGCCGACCGGACCTTGCCGCTGGTGTTCGCCGAGCACGTGCGCCTGGCCGGCATGGTGGTCGAGTACGACCCCCAACTCGGGGTGATGGGCCGCCGGGCCAAGGACGCGCAGGAGATCGAGTGGCTCGCGGCGGCGCAGCGTGCCACCGAGGACGCGATGCGCATGGCCTGCGAGACTGTGGCCCGCGCGCACCCGGCCGCCAACGGGGTGCTGATGCACGAGGGCGACCGCCTGACCGCCGAACGCCTGCGGTTCATGATCGACGTGCACCTCCTGCGGCTGGGGTTCCAGAACCCGCCGTCGATCGTGGCGTGCGGTCCGCAGGGTGCCGACTGCCACGAGCACGGCCACGGCGACCTCCGCACGGGGCAGCCAGTGATCGTCGACATCTTTCCGCGGTGCATGAGGACGCTGTACAACGGCGACTGCACGCGCACGGTGGTGCACGGCGAGCCGCACCCGGAGGTGCGGCGCATGCACGCTGCGGTGGTGGACGCCAAGCGCGCGGCCATCGCCGCGGTGCGCCCGGGCGCCACCGGCGAGGACGTGCATCGGGAGACGCTTCGCGTCATCCACGCCCACGGGTATCCGAGCGGGATGCCTCCCGCGGACGCGCCGGACTCGTGGTGCGGCATGACGCATGGCACCGGGCACGGGCTAGGGCTCGACGTGCACGAGCCGCCGCTCCTGGACTTCAAGGGGCCGGCGCTCGTGGTCGGCGATGCGATCACCGTGGAGCCCGGGCTGTATGGGCGGGCCCATGGCGGCCTGCGCATCGAGGATCTGGTGGTGGTCACCGAGGCGGGCGCCCTGAACCTGGGATCGCTGCCGGAGGGCCTCGGCTGGGCGTGACGCCCGGCCAATCGCCGGTTCAGGCGTCGTCGTCCTCGGGGAACTCGTCGTCCGTCGGCTCCGGCGAGGTCCGCACGAATCCCTTGGCTGCCTCGCGGCAGGTGGACGCGAGGGCCTGGTGCAACTTCTCGTGGTCCGGCACCGCGTCAAGCGCGGCAATGAGGAAGTCCACCTGCCGATCGAGTTCAAGCCCGGTGTCCAGCATCTCGATCGCGGCGTCGCCGAGCTGCTCCATCGCCTCGGCGTACCACTTGAGGTCCGGCTTCTCCCACGACTTTGGCGGAGCGATGCGGGCGCGGACGGTCATCTGGCCGATCGCCACGACGGGGCACCGCCCCATCCGAGAAAGCGGTTCGCGGCAGAGCACGGCCACCGGGACCTCGCGACGGAGTGCCGCCAGCCGCAGTCGGCGCGCGTCGGCACCCACCGTCGGCGGCTCCACCAGGTAGCAGCCGGGCTTGAGCGGCATCTCCTCGGTGATGTCGGCGTTCAGGATGGTGAGCTTGCGCGCGCCCAGCGCCTCTTGGATCCGCTGGCGTCGCGCCTCCTGCAGGGGCAGGGTCACCCGGGCCAGCGTGGAGAAGTCGTCCTGCGCGCGTGCCAGCTCGAGGGCGCGCACGGCCAGGCGCTCCGCCTCGAACCACTGCGAGCGGCGGAGCGCGGCCTCGGCCCGCTCCATGATCTCGTCGACCTTCTCGTGGCGGCTGGAGGCGCTCATCGGACCTTGATCATAGCCGCGGTCCGGCCTCAGCCGTCGCGTCGTCCGCGACGGTCGTCGTGGCGGTTGCTCTCGAGCGACCGCCCATGCACGCCGCGGGCCTGCGCGTTGACCGCGTTCACCAGGATGTCCACCGACCTTACCCCAGGGAACTTGGCCAACAGGCCGCTGATCTTCTCCGCCAAGCTGCCGCCTCGATCGCGGAAGAGGCGCTTGTACGCCTCCTTCATGGCCTCGATGTCGGCCTCGGTGAAGCCGCGCCGCGCCATGGCGATGTGGTTGTGCCCACGCACCTCAGCGGGATTGCCTTCGACGATCATGAACGGCGGCACGTCCATGGACACGCGGGCCATGGCGCCCACGAAGGCGCAGGTGCCGATCACCACGAAGTGGTGGATGCCGGCACCGCCGCCGAGGTTCGCATGGTCCTGCACCACGGAGTGCCCGGCGAGCATGACGTTGTTGGCCAGCACGCAGCCGTTGCCGATGATGCAGTCGTGGGCGATGTGCACGGTGCCCATGATGAGGTTGTCGCTGCCGATCCGTGTCCAGCCGCCGCCGTTGGCGGTGCCGCGGTGGATCGTCACGTGCTCGCGCACCTGGTTGCGGTCGCCGATCTCGCAGTGGCAGTCCTCGCCGTGGAACTTCTTGTCCTGCGGGGTGCCGCCGATGTAGCTGAACGGGAAGAACCGATTGTCGCGGCCGATGCGCGTGTTCGACTCCACCACGACGTGGCTGTCGAGGATGGTGCCGTCGCCGATGGACACCTCCGGGCCCACCAGGCACCACGGACCGACCGTGGCCCCGGGGGCAATGCGCGCGGAAGCGTGCACGACGGCGGTGGGGTGGATCCTGGGGCTGCGCTCGGTGGCCTGCGTCATCGGGGTTCCTGCGTGTCCGTCGCTCTCACTCGAAGTCCTGGTCGACCATCATGAAACGGATCTCCGCTTCGGCGGCCACCTTCTCGCCGACCATCGCACGGGCGCGGATCGCCGCGGATCGACTGGTCGCTCGCATCGTCTCCACCTCCAGGACCAGCTGGTCCCCGGGCGTGACGGCCTTGCGCAGCTTGACCTTGTCCAGCGAGAGCAGCACCGCGACCTTTCCGGTGTGCTCGAGGGTCTGGCTGAGCAGAATGCCGCCCATCTGGGCCAGTGCCTCCACGATCAGGACGCCGGGCATGATGGGCGTGCCCGGGTAGTGGCCCTGGAAGAACGGCTCGTTGATGGTGACGTTCTTCACTCCCGTGGCGCGGCGTCCCGGCTCGACCTCGAGCACCCGGTCCACCAGCAGCATCGGGAAGCGGTGCGGCATCAGCCGCCCGATGGCGCGCGCGTCCATCGCGCGCCCCTCCACCAGGATGCGAGCCTGCCGCGCCCGCTGCACGAGTCGCAGGAGCCGCATCCCCAGCTGGCGGTTCAGGCCGTGGCCGGAGCGGTTGGCGATCACCTGGCACTCGACCACGGTGCCCACGAGCGACAGGTCCCCGATGCAGTCGAGCACCTTGTGCCGCACGGGTTCGTCCGTGAACCGGTACGCGTTGTCGATGGGGCCGTCCTCGCCGATCACCAGCACGTCGCGGGGCGTGAGGTGGCGGCACAGCCCGGCCTGCCAGAGCGCCTCCGCCTCCTCGCGGAGCGAGAACGTGCGGGCCGGCGCGATCTCGGCCACATAGTCGTCGCGCCCGGGATCGAAGCTCCACGCCTGGTGCGGGATGCGGCCGGCGTTGCGCCCGTAGTCCAGGTCGTACATCACCCGCATGCCGGCGGGGCTGTCTGCGGGAATCGCTGCGATCGACGCGTCGCCCTCCTCGATGATCACCGGCTCGGTCAGGCGGAACGTCCGGCGCGGCGCATCCTGCTCGGCAATCCCGGCGGCGCGGACCGCATCGACGAACGGCATCGCGCTGCCGTCGCCGCAGGGGAGTTCGGGACCCGCCAGCCGCAGGAGCGCGTTGTCGATCCCAAGGCCGCGCAGCGCCGACAGGCAGTGTTCGACGGTCTCGATGGTGGCCTCGCCCGCCTTGAGCGTGGTGCGGCGTGCGTTGGGCACGACGTTCGTGACCAGCGCCGGAATCACCACCGGGCGCGCGAGGTCGGTGCGCTCGAACACGATGCCGTGGTCCGGAGGCGCCGGAAGGATGGTGAGGGTGGCCTCGCGACCGAGCAGCAATCCCTTGCCGGAGACCGTCGCCGAGGCGGCCACCGTGCGCTGGCGGGGCGCCGAGCCCGCGTGGGCCAGGCGCCGCTCGGCGTCGGCGGCGGGATTCGTGGGTGCGGCGGTCACGGCGGGCGGGCAGGCGCGTCGCCGGAGGCGCGCGCTAGTCGGGGCTCTTCTCGTCCTTCAGGAGCCGCAGCAGCGGCTTTGCGGACGCGCAGAGTCTACGGATGGCTGCCTGCTCCCGCAACGCGAGGCGGACGTCCTGTGCGGGATAGCCGCCCCAGGTCTCGCCGGCGGGGATGTCGCACATCACGGCGGCGCGGGCGGCGATCCGGGCGCCGCTGCCGATCCGCAGGTGCGGGGCGATGCCCACGCCGCCGCCCATCTGCACCCCGTCACCCACCTGCACGCTGCCCGCGATCCCGGTGTGGCCCGAGATCATGCACATGCGTCCGATGGAGACGTTGTGCCCGATCTGGCACAGGTTGTCGATCTTGCTTCCCGCCCCGATCCGCGTGGCGCCGAACTTGCCCCGATCGATCATGGCGCCCGAGCCGATCTCCACGTCATCCTCGAGCACCACGTTGCCGAGGTGCGGGATGCGCAGCACCGAGCGGCCGTCCGCGCTGGCGCGGTAGCCGAAGCCATCGCCGCCGATCACCGCGTTTGCGCCCACGATGCAGCGGGCACCGACCACGCATCGCTCCCGGAGCACCGCGCCCGCGTGGAGCATGGATCCCGCGCCGAGGTGCGCATCGTCGTACATCACGGCATTGGCGTGGAGCACGGCTCCGGCGCCCACCGTGCAGCGCGGCCCGACGACCGCGCCGGGCGCGATGCGCGCCGTCGGGTCCACCGCGGCCGATGGGTGGATCCGTGCCGCCGCCGCCACGCCCGGGTCCGGCTTCGGGTCCCCGGCGAAGAAGAGCTCGAGCACCGGGATCATCGCCAGGTCCGCGTCCACGACGCGGATCACGGCACGCGTGCCGTCGTCGCCCGGGAGTTCGATTCCCGAACCCACGATCACCGTCCCGGCCCGGCCGGCGGACCAACGGTTGGCGTTCACGAGGTCGCCGACGAACGTCAGCTGGTCGGGACCGGCCTCGGCCGCGGTGTTCAGGCCGGCAACGGGGACGCCGGACGGCCCGGTGAGCGTGCCGCCCACGAGCTTCGCGATCGACGCGGAGGTGTGCGCGGCAGTGGTCACGGCTTCGCAGGCGGGGTCGCGGCGGGAGCGGCGGGTGTCGCCGGCACCATTCCGCCCTTCGCCTTGAAGTCGGCGTTGGCACGCGCGATCACCGCGTCGGTGATGTCCATCTCGGGGCTCGCGAAGAGGACGCGGCGGTTGTTGAGTTGCTGCTGCGTGGCCTGGAGACCGGCGGGCTCGATGGCGATCATCGAGTCATTCACGATGACGTAGTCGATCGACGACTCCTTGGCGACGGCGTCGACGGCGGCCCGGATGCGCGCGTACAGCTCCCGCATCGCCGATGCCTTCTCGGCCTCAAGCTTGAGCTGGCCGAACTGGTCCTGCGCACGCATGGCGCCAACCGCGACCTCCACCTTCTGCAGCGTCTCGTTGTATGGGGCGGAGCCGGGCTTGTAGCTCTCGAGTTCGGCGTTTAGGTCCTGAAGCTGCCGGCTGAGGCGATCCTTCTCCGCGACCATCCGTTCGCCGACGGCCTTGATGGTGGCCTCCATTGCCTTCTCCTCGTCGAGGGAGGCGAACGCGCGGCCCACGTCGATGCCGGCGACGCGGGCGGGGCGGTCGGGGAAGGCCGCGGCGGCCACGAGCGCGGCAATGGCGCTGCCGCAGAGGAAGGCAGTGATTCGGTGCTTCATGGGTTGCTCGGGGCTGGGGCTGGGGCCGGGGCGGGTGCGGGGGCCGTGGTTGGCGCTGCGCCGGCGGGTGCTGCCGCGCTGCCGCGTGCGTTGTTCATGCGGACCACCAGCTGGTCGGTGACGTCGACGGTCTTCGCCGCGTACAGCACGCGACGGCGCACGATCTGTTCCTGGGCCTGCGCCTCCAAGGGGGTCTTGGAGTCGCGCTGCAGCTGGATCTCGCCGACGCCGTCGTTCACCAGGATGATGTCGTAGCCCTCGGCGTCCGCCAGCTTCTGGCTCTCCGAGCGGACGTTGCGGTACATGCTCTGCCACATCAGGGCGCGCTCGCGGTCGACCTCGATCTTCTTGATCTGCTCCCATTGCTCGAACTGCAGCTGCTCGAAGGCAACGCGGTCGCGGATCGCGTTGCGCTCACCGTCGGCGGCCTCCTCCATCTGCTTGGCCATGTCCTCGATCGCCTTGCGCCGGGACGCGAACTCCTCCTGGATCTTCTTGCCCAGAGCCGCGATCTGCACTTCCCAGTCGCTGCGTTCGTTGAGGCGCTCGATGACCTTCACCAGGTCAACGACCGCCACGCGTGCCGGGGCGGGGGCGTGCCGCGCCACGGCGTCGGCGCGGTGGGTCCATGAGGCGAGGAGTGCTCCGGCTGCGGCCGCCGCGGCCGCGATCGCAAGGTTCGACGAACGGTTCATGGGCGGGAGTGTACGCGCGCCCCGGCGGCCGCCCGGCTCAGAAGGGCAGGTCGATCGTGAAGCTGAAGATCTGCTCCTCGTCGAGGGCCTGCTTGACGATCGGGTAGGCGAAGTCGAGCGCGATGGGCGCCTGCCCGAACTGCGGGACATAGATGCGCAGTCCCCCGCCCACGCCCACCCGGTACTGGTTGAGCCATTCGTCGTTGTTCACGGTGCCGCTGTCGACGAAGGCCACCACCGACAGGAACTTGCCCACCACGGGGAACTCGTACTGGGCTCCGGCAAAGAAGAGGAAGTTGCCGCCGATCGGAGTGTTGGTCTGCGACGACGTGATGGTGGACGGCGGGTTGTCGCCGATGATCTGGTTCGACTTCGGGCTGACGGTGCGGAACGCGAAGCCTCGCAGGGTCCGGCCGCCGAGGTACCACCGCTCGAACACCGGCGCATCCTGCGAGAAGATGTACGCGGTCTGGGCGCGCAGGCGAAGCACCTGCTTGCGCCCGAGGAAGTCCTCGTAGGTGGTGAAGAACTGCGTCAGGTTGATGCCGACCTGGGGGTAGTCGTAGTCGCCGCCGAAGATGCCGTGGTAGCCGGCCTGGAACTCGATCTGGCTGCCCCGCCCGGGCCGCGCCGGATCGTCGACCTCGGTGCGCGTGAGGGTGGCCAGCACCTGGCTCACGTACGACGGTCCGCGCTGCTCCCATACCTCGGCTGGGGTGGTTGGGGAGAAGTCGTACAGCAGGACGTTCTCGACGCGCGGGTTGATCGCCAGGCTCCACAGGTCGCCGATCCGCGTGCCGATCGAGAAGATGCCGCTCGCGCGCTGCTCGCTCCAGCCCTGGAACACGCGGGTCCGGAAGTTTGCGCCGACGCTGCCGCCCCAGTCGCTGTCCAGGAGGTGCGGGTCGCCGATCGACACGTTGTAGTTGCTGACCTCGATGCCGGGCGCGATCGCCAAATTGAAGGTCTGGCCGGCGCCGCGGAAGGACCGGCCGCCGAGGAACTCGTCCCAGCTCTTGGGCCAGTCGGCCAGG
>JBJOIF010000012.1:0-4957 GCA_046047335.1 Planctomycetota bacterium
CCAGGCGGTAGCCCGCCAGGGACTCCAGCACGTTGCCCAGGCTCGACGGCCACGGCATCCACGCCATCGCCGCCGCCACCTGGGTGTCGAAGAGGTCGGTGGGCTCGATGCCCGCGCCGCGCCGGAGGATGTCGACGTCGGTGTCGCCGCTGTGCACCAGCACGGTCCGCCCGGGGGCCGCGATGGCGCGAAAGAGCGCACCCAGCCCGGACAGGTCCGCCCCGGTGGCGCCGAACGGGATGGGATCGACCAGCGCCAGGCGATTGGGGGTGGCCACCTGGACCAAGCACAGCTTGGGGTAGAAACTCTCCTCACCGATGAACTCCGTGTCGTAGGCCACCACGCCGTGCGACACCACCTCGGCCACCAGGTCGCCGAGCTGTTCGTGCGTGGTGACCAGCTCGGCCTCGCCCTGCAGCACCAACGGGTGGTCCAACGGGGCGCGGCTGGCCCCGCCGCCCTCGCGGCTCACGGCGGCATGTTCCTGAGATCGCTTCTTGCGGCGGTAGTTCACGGCAACGGCTTGGCACGCCGGGTGCGCCGGCACAGAGGATCAAAGCGGGAGACGGGACTCGAACCCGCAACCTGCTGCTTGGAAGGCAGCTGCTCTGCCATTGAGCTACTCCCGCATCGGTGCGGCAGTCTATCGACTGCCGGGCGTCACTTGCTGGCGTCCTCGGGATCCATCGCCGGCTGGGGGCGGACGTCCACGACGACGTCCACACGGCGCGCCACGGCCTGCTCGCCCTGCTCCCATGGACGGGCCAACTCGAACCGCATGCGGGCTTCGCCCTGGGCCGTGGCGGTCATGCCGAAGGTGGTCATCGTCGCCCCACCCGGTCGCGCCGATGCACCTTCCGTGGGGGCCACCTGACCCGCCGGGTCGCCGGTGGTCATGTGGAGGTTGGCGGGCACCGGGCCAGCGAGGATCCAGCGATATCCCGTGCCGGCGTACGCGCCGAGGCGGACCTCGAGCCGTTCACCCACCGTCATGGCGCCGGTCAGCGGCGGAGGCACCTTGGTCTCGTCGCCGCTGCGAGGGGCCACCTCGATCACCAGGATGCCTCCCGATGCGCGATGCGCAGGCGCGCAGCCGACGAGCAGCGTGGCGGCTGCAGCCACCGGCGCCACGAGGCCGAACGCACGCTTCAGCACGACTCGACCGCCCGTCGGATGGCGTCGAAATCCACCTGCTGGCCGGCCTCGGCGTTGACGGCCGCATAGACCACCTTGCCCGAGGCGTCGATCACGAACGCCGCACGCTTGCCGACGCCCTTGAGGCCCATCAGGTCCTCGAACAGCGCGCCGTAGTTGCGGCTCACGTCCTTATTGAAGTCGGACAGCAGGTCGAACGGCAGGCCCAACTCGCTGCGGAAGCGGTCCACCACGAACGGACTGTCCACCGACACGCCGAACACCTTGCACCCCAGCGAGGACCAACGCGACCAGTCGTCGCGGAAGGTGCACATCTCGGTGTGGCACACCGGGCTGAACGCCAGCGGGAAGAACAGGATGACCAGCTTCTGGGTGCCGATCATGGCGCCGACGTCGACGACGTGGCCGGGGCGGGCGGGCAAGGCGAACTTCGGGGCATGGCTGCCGACGGAGACGGACATGGGTGTGGTTCCGTGGTGAGGGGTGCGGAGGGCCCGGCGCGGCGGGCAGAGTCCTAGAAGCATAGCCGGAATCGCCCTCCCCGCCCCTTGCGCGCGAACCTCATGCGGAAACACAAACGTACGGACGGGGACGAATTTCGCACATTCGCCATTGTGCCGCCCTCACAAAGACGAAATGATCGCACAACCGTGCTCCGGAAACGGAACATTGCATGGGCCGGCCCGCCGGTGTTGGCGTGGAGTGCCGCGAGCGTCCTGCTTGCGGCACTCGCGCCAGACGCGGCATGCGCGCAGACGTGCGCGTCGCCCCTGGAGGCCACCGTCGGCGAGACCCGTGTCCAGACCACGCCGGGCCAACGGCTCGACCTGGTGGGCCAGTGCGACCTGTCCGTCACGAGCCCGGACATCATCTACAACGTCACGTGGCTGCGATTCGAGCCTCCGTCGGCCGGCACCTACGCCGTCGCCATGTGCGGCGCAGCGTTCGACACCAAGTTGGCCGTGCTCACCGACTGCAGTCGGCCGGACTCGGTGGTGGCCTGCAACGACGACGCGCCCGGGTGCCTGACCGCATCGGGCCTTCCGTTCGCATCGCGGGTCGTCTTCACGGCTGAACCCGGCCAGTCGTACCGGATCGCGGTCGGTGGATACGGCATTGGCACCAACGGCACCGGCACCCTGCGCATCACTGAGGAGACCCCGCCGAAGACCGGATGCGCCGCCGCCGCGGTGGCCACCATCGGCACGACGCCCTTCTCGACGACCGACTCCGACGAGGACGTCGACCTGACCGGCATCTGCGACCCCGGAGCCAGCGGCGACGACGTCCTCCACCGGGTGACGTGGTTCCGGTGGACCGCCTCCGCCGACGGCATTGCCCAGGCGTCCACGTGCGGTGCCGCTGGCTTTGACACGCGCGTGGCGGTGTTCGGTTCGTGCGAGCCGGCATCGGCCATCGCGTGCAACGACGATGCTCCAGGGTGCGCCGGATTCACGAGCCGCGCCGTGTTCCTGACGAAGGCGGGCACCGAGTACTGGATCGCCGTCGGAGGCTTCGATGCGGCCAGTGCGGGAACCGGCGAACTGACCATCCTGCCCGAGGCGCCGCCGCCCCAAGCCTGCGGGTCGAGCGCGAACGCCTGCTGCGTGGCCAGCGCCACGGATACCCCCTTCTGCAGCGACGCCGAGTGCTGCTCGCGGGTGTGCGCCGAGGACCCGTTCTGCTGCGCCGAGGATGGCGCGTGGGACGAGGTATGCGCCCTGCGGGCCGGCGTGCTCTGCACCTCATGCGGTGCAGGCGCGTGCGAGCCGGAGGGGATCGCGAGCCGCGACGAGCCCGAGCCGTGCGGCGCCGACGACAACAGCGGGTGCGAGCACCCCAAGCAGCGCACCGAGCCATTGGCATCCGGGGACGTTGTGGACGGGACCTACTGGGCCGACAAGGACGGACGCGACGTGGACTGGTACTCGTTCACGCTGCCCGAGCCGTCCACGGTGACCGTGGAACTCGACTCTGCCGGGCCGGGTCAGTTGATCCTGGTGGACGACGCGTGCGAACCCGCGATCCTCGATTTCACCGACGCCTACGCCCGATCGTGCCCAGCGCGGATCGAGCGCTGCCTGCCTGCAGGTTCCTACCGCGTAGTGGTGGCGATGAGCGTGTTCAGCGGGTTCCCCTGCTCCGACATCGACCCGCGCAACCGCTACCGGCTGCGGTGGACCGAGGCGCCGTGCACGGCCCAGCCGCCCCCCAACGACGACTGCGACGCAGCCACCGCAGTTCCCGCGGAGGGAGGACTGTTCGCCTTCGACACGACGCTGGCCACCGACTCCGTCGACGCCCTCGATCCGGCCTGCGACGAAGGCGATGGCCTGACCTTCGTCCGCGACGTTTGGTTCGCCTGGCGCCCCGCCGCCGGACCCGTGCGCGTCTCCACCTGCGGACTGGCGGGCTTCGACACCCGCCTCCAGGTGCTCGATGCATGCCGTGGCACCACCGTGGCCTGCAACGACGACGGCCCGGGGTGCGACGGATTCACGAGCCGGGCCGAGTTCGCCGCAGACGGCGTCACCACGTACGTGGTCCGGGTGGGAAGTTTCAGCGGTACCGGAACGGGTGCCCTGCGGCTCGGGCCGGTGGTGCCGCCGGAGAACGATGGATGCGCCGACGCCATCGAGATCGGCGAGGGCGTGTTCGCCCTCGACACGACGGACGCCACAGGCTCCGGACCGGACCTCGATCCAGCGTGCGACGAGGGCTTCGGGACCGAGCTTGAGCGGGACGTCTGGTTCGCGTTCACTGCGCCGCGTGCCGGGGAACTCACGATCTCGACGTGCGGGCTCGCGACGTTCGACACCCGATTGGCAATCCACGCCGCCTGCGACGGTCCCGTGCTCGCGTGCAACGACGATGCCGCGGGATGCCCGTCGCTCACGAGCCGCGCCTCCGTGCGCGTGGCCGCCGGGGAACGCGTGCTGATCCGGGTCGGCGGTCCATCGGCGGACGACTTCGGGCGAACCACCCTCAGCGTCTCCATGGGCGGCGGTGCGCCGCCGAACGACCGATGCTCGGGGGCCGTGGCCGTCAAGTTCGGCGTGGCGACGTCCTTCACCAACGCGCTGGCCGCATCGGACGAGCCAGGTGGGGCCCAGGGCGGGTGCGTCGGGGCCGGGACGTTCGGCGACGTCTGGTTTCGGATGGTGCCGCCGTCGAGCGGCACGGCCACCGTTGACCTGTGCTCGGGCACGAACTTCGACACGCGGATGGAGGTCTGGCTCGGCTGCCCGGACCTCGGCGGCATCGCCTTCGCCTGCAACGACGATGGCTGCGGACTGGCCAGTCGGCTGGAGGTGCCCGTGCGTTGCGGCCGCGAGTACTGGATCCGCATTGGGGCATCGGTGCCGGGTACCCAGGGAACCGGCGAGCTACGCGTGGCCATGGCACCGGGACCCTGTGGCGACGCCTGCGCCGAGGACTTCGACGGGAACCACGTGGTGGACGGCGCGGACCTTGGGCTGATGCTCGGCCGGTGGGGGCAGCCCGGGATCGGCGACCTGGACGGTTCCGGCATGGTGGACGGGCTGGATCTCGGACTCTGGCTGGCCCGGTGGGGCCCATGTCCATGACGCGTCCGAAAATTCACTCCATTCGCGAGCCGAACGGGCCGACGTTTCGTACACACTCTTGTTGGGTGACTCCGTTGCCCTGACCCGATGATCCAGCACTCCATGCCCCGTGTTTCCCGTTGCTCCCCGGCCCTGGCCGCCCTCGTGTTGGGCGTGGCACTGGCGTCGGCCCACGCTCGGGCGCAGTCGTGCGGTTCGCCCGTCGAGGCATCGCT
>JBJOIF010000013.1:0-13930 GCA_046047335.1 Planctomycetota bacterium
GTTCAGCGGTACAGGTCGGAGATCGGACCGTGGCGATCCTTGCCCTCGGCATCGAGCCACTGGGTGCCGGTGCGACGGGCCTTGAGGTTGGCGCGGGCACGCTCGTACACGGCGTCGGGAAGCTTCACGTAGCCCACTTCCTGGGCCAGTTCACCCGCATGCTCGAGCATGAACTCGGCGTAGGCGAGTCCCGCGGGCCGACCGAGGGCAGCCACGGTGGCGTAGACGAAGAGCGGTCGGCCAAACGGTGCGTAGGTGCCGTCCTCGATCGAGGCCGGGCTCGGCATCACGGCGGTGCCGGTCTTCGGGTTGACCACCGGCACCGCGCGCAGGCGCTTCTCGTTCGCCACGAGGTAGGCGTACCCAAAGAAGCCGATCGCGTTGCGGTCGCCCTCGACCCCGCGCACCAGCACGTTGTCGGTCTCGCTGACGCTCATGTCGGAACGGATCTTGCCCGACTTCCCGACGGTGACCTCGCGGAAGTAGTCGAACGTGCCGCTGTCGGTGCCCGGGGCGTAGAGCTTGATCGTCTCGGCGGGCCAGGATGGGTCGAGGTCCTTCCAGGTGCTGATCTTGCCGTCCGCGGAGAAGAGCCGGGTGATCTGTTCCACGGTCAGCTGCTTCACCCAGTCGTTGCCGCGGTTGACCACGATCGACAGCCCGTCAAAGGCCACCGGGATCTCAACGAAGGCGATCGACTTGGCCTCACAGGCCGCCGCCTCGCTCTTGGTGATCGGCCGCGACGCGTTGGCGAAGTCGATCTCGCCTGCGCCGAAGCGCTTGAACCCGCCGCCGGTCCCGGACTGGCCAACCGTGACCTTGACGTCGGGGTGCTTCTTGGAGAACTCCTCCGCCACCGCCTCGGCGAACGGGTAGACGGTGGAGGATCCGTCCACCTTGACGGCGCCTCGGAGCTCGTCCCCGGGAGAGGCCGGGGCATCGGCCATGGCGGTCCAGGCCGCGCCGAGGCCCAGGGTGACGGCGGCAGCGATGGCGAAGGCTCGGCGGGGCATGGGGGCCTCTGGATGGTGGGGACTCAGGCGGACTGGCGTCCGCCGGCCGCGGGGAGTGTCCCCGAACTTCGTTCAG
This sequence comes from Planctomycetota bacterium, assembly GCA_046047335.1. Classification (GTDB taxonomy): domain Bacteria; phylum Planctomycetota; class Phycisphaerae; order Phycisphaerales; family SM1A02; genus UBA966. The sequence goes on from JBJOIF010000013.1 coordinate 1,090, forward strand.
ATTGCGTAAAGACCGGGTCGGCCGGTCCAGTGGCATGCCCGTGCAGGGGCAGGACCCGTCCCGGGGGCAGGTCGGCGGCGGGCAGGCGAACACGGAACGTACTGCCGTGGTCGGTCCCGGTGCGGCTCTCCACTTCCGCGGAGCCACCGTGCACCATGGCCACGTGCTTGACGATGGCGAGGCCGAGTCCGGTGCCGCCCGAGTCGCGGCTCCGCGCACGGTCGATGCGGTAGAAGCGCTCAAAGAGGCGCGCCCGGTGGACCTCGGCGATGCCTGGCCCGCGATCGGCCACCGAGATCACCACGCCGTTGTCCTGAGCACTCGCGTCGATCCGCACGCGCGAGTCGGCCGGGCCGTACTTCACCGCGTTGGAGATGAGGTTGGCCACGGCGTGCGCCAGCAGACCGGCGTTGCCGTTCACCCACAGCTCGTGGTCGACGGCCACGTCGAGCATCACGCGCTTCTCCGCGGCCACGGGCGCCAGCTGCTCCACCGCCTCGGCGACGAACGCGGCCACGCGCACCGGCGTCGAGGCGAGCTCGGCACGCGCATCAGGATCCTCGAGGGAGGAGAGCAGGAGCAGGTCGTCGATGATCGCGCCCAGCCTCGCGGCGCTGCGCGAAATGGTCCGTGCAAAACGTGCGGCGTCCGGCTCGAGCTCGAAACTCTCCACCAGGGTCTCGGCGAAGCCGCGGATCGAGGTGATCGGCGTCCGAAGTTCATGGCTGACGTTGGCCACGAAGTCGGTGCGGAGCGACTCGAGCCGGCGCAACTCGGTGCGATCCTCCATGACCAAAAGCAGCTGTGCCGCACCGACCCCGCGGGTGAGGGGCACCACCGCGCAGCGCGCGATGCGGTGGCCGCTTGCCGAGGAGAACCGCAGCTCAGCATCGGCGCGACGCGCGGTCTCCCGGGCGGCCCCGATCAGTGCGGAGAGTTCGGGGCTGCGCGCGAGTTCGGCCAGCAGGCGACCGTCGGCGTTGCGGCCGCCGACGTCGAGCAATCGCACCGCGGCCGGGTTGATGGTCACGATCCGGTCGAGCCCGTCCAGCGCGACGATGCCAACCGGGGCGGTCTCAACGATGGCGCGCAGTTCCGCGAGGGCGCTGTCGAGGCGGATGGCGTTCCCTGCAGCCAGGCGCGCGCTGCGGACGGCGTCGTGGTCGTGCCCACCGAGCGCGCCAAGCGCGGCGGCGATCCGCCGATGGTCGTTCCGCCGGGCCATGGCAACGGTCGCGAATGCCACGGTGGCTGCCACCGCCGCCAAGGCGGCGACGACGAACGGCACGAACCAGCCGGATCCCTCCGAGGGGTCGATCATCGGACGCCCAGGTTACTCGGCGGCCACCAGGCTCTCGGCGAACCGATAGCCCACGCCGCGCACGGTCTCGACGCAGCCGTTGAGCTCGCCGAGTTTCTTGCGCAGGGCGGTCACGTGCACGTCGATGGTGCGGCTCGACAGCACCACGTTGCGGCCGTGGACCGCCGCGATGATCTGGTCGCGCGTGCGGACGAAGCCCGGTCGCTGCGCCAGGTGATTCAGGATGCCGAACTCGGTGACGGTGAGTTCGATCGGCTGCCCGTCGATCATGACCTGGTGGCGGTCGTTGTCGACCACCAGCCGGCCGCTGAGCCGCTCCAGGCGATTCCCGGATTCCGCAGGTTCGGCGACCTCGCCCGTGCGGCGGAGGACGGCGCGCACGCGCGCCATCAGCACGCGTGGGCTGAAGGGCTTGACGACGTAGTCGTCGGCGCCGATCTCCAGACCGGCCACCACGTCGCTTTCCTCGCCCTTGGCGGTGACCATGACCACCGGCACGTCGCGCGTCTCGGGCCACTGCTTGACGCGGCGGCAGATCTCGATGCCGCCCACGTCCGGAAGCATCAGGTCCAGGAGGAGGAGGTCGGGAGGTTCCCGCTTGACCACGTCGAGCGCGGCCTTGCCGGAGCCGACCACCTTGGCCTCGCAGCCTTCGCGCTCGCAGTGGAACTTGATCAGTTCCGCGATGTCGGGCTCGTCCTCGACGATCAGGACCGTGGGCTTTGGCATCGGAGTCTCGGTTGGCGGTGCAGTCGCGACGGGGCGCCGTCGCGGAGGCGGAAGTGTCCGGGCCTCGCGTAAAGGTAGGGTTCAGGCCCCGTTCATGCTTGAAAGGAAAGTGGGGGACGCATGGATCCACGAGCCGTGGACCCTCTGGGGGCCGCGCTCGGGGTGGGCATCGGGAGGTGTGCCCGTGATGGTGGGCAGGGCCACCGGCACGCCGTCCTGCGCCAAGATGCCCAACACGGCCCAGCCGGCGGCTTCGCGGGCGGCCGCGGGGATGCCAAGTTCCCCGGAGTCGATCACCGGCACACCCGCCGCCTCGGCAATCGCCTGGACGAGCGACCGATGTCGCGCGCCGCCGCCCGCAACCACCACGTCGCCCGCGCCGGCCCCGCGCAGCGCTTGACCGATGATCGTCCCCACGGCGTGCGCGGCGGTGGCAAGGAGTACCGCCGGTGGGAGCCGATCGGCGTGGCGATCGATCCATGGGAATGCCTCGTCGCCCGAGCCGAGGCTGCGGCCGACTTGCCCGGGCGCGAGAGAGGCGCGCAGGTCGCGCGCGGCGTCGGCGTCGGGGGAAGCGCTGGCGGCGATGGCTCCGTCGCGATCGAATGGCTGGTCGATGGCGCGACGCGCGGCGCGGTCGAGCAGTTGGTTGCACGCGCACACGTCGCGGCCGCGGATGGCCTGCACCGGTGGGTGGTCGCTCGATGGCTCGGACTCGGGCGGGAGCAGCGTGAGGTTGGCAAAGCCGCCGAGGTTGACCACGGCGCGGGCGTGCGGGGCGCGATAGAGGATCCAATCGGCGAGCGGCGTGAGCGGGGCACCCTGACCGCCGGCGGCGAGGTCGGTGCCGCGCAGGTCGTGGACCACGTCGCAGCGGAGCGCACGGGCGATCGGATGGGCATTCAGGAGCTGCCAGCTGACGGGCGGTTGGTGAAAGACGGTCTGCCCGTGTGCGGCCACCAGGTCGACGCGTTCCACCCCGGCGCCGTCCAGGAGCGCCCGGAGCTCGCGCGCGTGGAGTTCGCCGAACTCCAACGCGAGCGTGGCAAACTCGGCGGCGGTCGCCCGGCTGCCTTCGGCGACGGCGCGCAGCCTCGGGCCGAGGTCGCCAAGGGCAGCGCTTCGAAATCCGACGAGCCGCGCTCGCATGGCGAGCCCCGTGCCCGTGACCCGCACGAGCGCAAGGTCCATGCCGTCGATGCTGGTGCCGGTCATCGCTCCCGCCGCCAGTCGCGTGCGTTCCATAGGTGGATGGTCGCCGCGCCGCGCGGGGCGGTCAAGGGGATGCGCCCATACACTTGCCGGGATGTCCCGTTCGCTCGTCACCGGCGGTGCCGGCTTCCTCGGTTCCCACCTCTGCGACTCGCTCCTGGCGAGCGGGCATGAGGTGGTGTGCCTCGACAACCTGTTCACCGGAAGCCTCCGCAACATCGAGCACCTGCGCGGCGACGCACGCTTTCGCTTCGTGGAGCATGACGTGACGGAGCCGTTCTCGTTCGACGTCGACCACATCTGGAACCTGGCCTGCCCGGCGGCCCCGGGTCACTACCGCTACGACCCGGTCAAGACGACGATGACGTCGGTGCTTGGCGTCCTGCACAGCCTGCAGCTGGCGGAGCGCACCGGTGCTCGCGTCATGCACGCCTCCACCAGCGAGGTGTACGGGGATCCCGAAGTGCACCCGCAGCCCGAGTCCTACCGGGGATGCGTCAACCCGATCGGCCCGCGCGCCTGCTACGACGAGGGCAAGCGTGCCGCCGAGACGCTGTGCTTCGACTTCATGCGCACGCGCGGCATCGAGGTCAAGGTGGCGCGCATCTTCAACACGTACGGCCCGCGGATGCATCCGTACGACGGCCGCGTGGTGAGCAACTTCATCCGGCAAGCGGTGCACGGCGAGGCGATGACGGTGTTCGGCAACGGTCGGCAGACGCGTTCCTTCTGCTACGTGACCGACTTGATCGACGGGTTTCGACGGCTCATGGATTCCCGTCCGGGATTCGCCGGCCCGGTGAACCTGGGGAACCCCGTGGAGTTCACGATGCTCGAACTCGCCGAGGCGGTGGCGGCGTGCGTGGGCGTGTCCGCGCGCATCGAGCACCTGCCGCTTCCCGCCGACGATCCGCGGCAGCGCCAGCCCGACATCGCGTTGGCGTCCCGGGAACTGGGGTGGGAGCCCGCCGTGCCCCTGGCTGAGGGGGTCGCGCGGACGGTGCAGTGGTTCCGCGGGATCGATGTGGCCGACTACCCGCCGCCGAGCCCGAACGTCATGCAGCCGGAAACCCAGCGCGGCTGAGCGAATTTTGGCCGGATGTCGCAGGTGCTTCTCCCTGGGGGGATACCGTGGGGTCCACGCGATCGGGGATGGCACCCGGTTGCGTTCGGGATACCGAAAAATTCCCGAACATCACTTGACACGGACGATGGATTCGGAGAACCTATCAAAGACCGAACATCGAGCCCGTGCAAGGATCGGTAAGCAAGGAAGCAGCGCCCGATGAGGCACCCGCCACAGGCGCGCAACACGGCCGGAACCGGCCAGAATCGACGGAGCGAACAACCCATGGCCAGCACCCCCAACGGAACTTCCCCCGCCCGCACTCCCGCGTCCGGCAACGGCCCGGCCGGCGCCTCGGCGCCCGCGTCTGCAAAGGTCGATCCTGCAAGCAAGTCCAAGGGACCGGACGTCAAGGTCGCCGAGCCGCGCGTGGACGTGAAGCTCGCCGCGCCCGTGGATCCCGCCGCGCGCGCGGCGAAGGCCAAGGCGCTCGAGGCCGCGGTCGGCCAGATCGAGAAGAACTACGGCAAGGGCTCGATCATGCGCCTCGACAACGAGGCGATCCCGGTCATCCCGGCGATCTCCTGCGGTGCCCTCAGCCTTGATCTGGCGCTCGGCGGGCGCGGCCTGCCGCGGGGCCGCATCGTGGAGGTGTTCGGCCCGGAGAGCTCCGGCAAGACGACGCTGGCGCTGACGGTCATCGCCAACAGCCAGCGCGCCGGTGGCGTGGCCGCCTTCATCGACGCCGAGCACGCGCTCGACCCGTCGTGGGCCAAGCGGCTCGGCGTCAATCTCGACGAGATGCTGGTCTCGCAGCCGGACACGGGCGAGCAGGCGCTGGAGATCTGCGAGATGCTCGTGCGGTCGAACGCCGTTGACGTGATCGTGGTCGACTCGGTGGCCGCACTGATTCCCCGTGCGGAGATCGAGGGCGAAATGGGCGACAGCCACGTCGGCCTGCAGGCGCGACTCATGAGCCAGGCGTTGCGCAAGCTGACCGGCGCCATCGCGAAGAGCGAGTGCATCGTGATCTTCATCAACCAGCTGCGCGAGAAGATCGGCGTGATGTTCGGCTCGCCCGAGACCACGACCGGTGGCCGCGCCCTCAAGTTCTACTCATCGGTTCGCGTGGACATCCGGCGCATCGGTGCCATCAAGGACGGCGATCGCAACGTGGGCAACCGCGTGAAGGCCAAGGTGGTGAAGAACAAGATCGCGCCGCCGTTCCGCGAGGCCGAGTTCGACATCATGTTCGAGGAAGGCATCTCGGTGTCGGGTGACGTGCTGGATCTGGCGGTGGCCGACAACGTGGTCGACAAGAGCGGCGCGTGGTTCAGCTACGGCGACGTCCGCCTCGGCCAGGGACGCGAGGCGTCCAAGACCTTCCTGCGCCAGAACCCGGACCTCATGGATGAGATCCGGCGAGAGGTGCTCCGTGCCCGGCTGGCGGCCGCGCAGCAGCCGGCGGGGAAGGCGCGTACCCCCGCGCGCGACGAGTGATGGTGGTCGGGCGGGACCGGCTCCTTCGGTCCCGCCCGGCCCCGTCGGTCGCGTGAGGCGTGGGCGACGTTGCGGACGCTTAGGGTGATCGGCCGATGGTCGATCGAGCACTCGGCGCCAGTCGCAGGTCATCTCGCTCGCCGCGTGCCATTCTCCAGTGGGCCAAGGCGGCGATCATGGCCGCGTTGTCGAGGCAGTACGCCCGCTGGGGCAGCCGGACGGTGAGACCGTGCCGGGTGCCGAACCGCTCGATCTCCGCGCGCAGGTGCCGGTTGGCGCTCACGCCCCCGCCGACGAGCAGCGTCCGCGCGGGGACGGCGCCATGGGTGCGGTCGCGCTCGATGGCGCGTTCGAGGACGTCGATCAACTGCGCCACGGCTGCAGCTTGGAACGACGCACACAAGTCGTCGACTCGGCGTTCGGTGAGCGGAGCGGGTGGGGGCGGGGCGGGGCGGCCGGGGACGGGCGGCACGCCTCGCACGGCGTAGAGGAGCGCGGTCTTCATGCCGCTGAAACTGAAGTCCAGCGTTCGTGCGTTGGGATCGGTGCCATCGGTGCATTCCCCGCTGGCATCTCCCCTTCGGAGGCTGCGGGCGGTGAGCCGTGGCTGAGGAAAGCGCATCGCGGCCGGATCGCCGCGGTCGCTGCGCGCGTCGAGCTTTGGACCCCCGGGGTACCCAAGACCCAGGATCGTGGCCGCCTTGTCGAATGCCTCGCCGATGGCGTCATCGATTGTCCGGCCCAGAAGCATCACGTCCAGTGGCCCATCCATTCGAAAGAGATGCGTATGTCCACCGCTCACCACCAGCCCGAGTGCGGGCCACTCGGGAGGGGGCGCGTCCATGAGTCCGGCAGCCAAGTGCGCCGCCACATGATCGATGCCGATCACCGGGATGCCCAGCCCCCACGCATAGGCCTTGGCGGCCGCGTTGCCCACGAGCAGCGAGCCGATCAACCCCGGTCGGTTGCCGACCGCGACCGCATCGAGGCGGTCGAGGGTGCATCCGGCCTCGTCGAGCGCCGCCTGAACGGTGGGAACGATCCGCTCAAGATGCGCTCGGCTGGCCAGTTCGGGCACCACGCCCGCGTACCGTTCGTGCAGCTCATGCTGGGTGCTGACGGCGTTCGATCGCACCCGCGGCGCACCATCGGACCATTCCACCACCGCGGCGGCGGTTTCGTCGCAGCTCGTCTCGATGCCGAGGATCCGGCATCCCTCGATCGGTGCTGGGTCGCCGCCGAACGTCACTTGGGATCCGGTTCCGCGGGATCCACCGGGACGGGCACCGGGACACCCGAACCGTCAAGCGTGCTCCGGATCGTGGTGGGGTCCTTGAGCGTCCATCGGCCGACGGTGCGCCCGTCGCGATCGCGCAGTTCCACCGTACCGTCGATCAGGTCAGCATCCGCCGCGACGATCGGGTCATCGACGCCGGCGCCTTCCCCGCGCATTCGTGAGATCGATGCGTCGGTCTCGGCAAGTTCCGCCACCAATCGCCGGCGGTACTCCAGCGCGGCACGCAGCTCCTCGTTGGCGGCACCGACGTCGCCGCTCAGCGTCCCGACGACGGGCCACTCCATCGCATCCAGGTACCCCTGAAGCGCCTCCACCGCGGCCGCCAACTGCGCGTCATACGCGTGCTCACGGATCGATGGCGGATGATTCCACTGCACACGCCCGACGGCCTGTCGGGCGCGTTCACCCCCGGACTCGCGATCGGCGCGTGCCTGCGAGGCACGGACCGAGGTTTCCTCGGGCATCGGCACCAGGTATCCGGTATCGGGCTCGACGCCCCAGCGGGTGGCGCCGGCCGTGCGCGCCACGCTGCGGCCACTCGGCAGGAAGTACCGGTCGGTGGTCAGTCGCACCGAGCCCGCGCCATCCGGGAGCGGCACGATCGTCTGCACGCTTCCCTTTCCGTAGCTCCGTGTCCCGATGAGCTTGGCGCGGCCGTGGTCGCGCAGCGCGCCCGCCACGATCTCGCTGGCGCTGGCGCTGCCGCGATCGACGAGCGCCACCACCGGCACGAGCAGGTCGGACGGATCGGCGGTGGCATCCCATGTCCGCCCCATGCCGGTCCGGCCCCGCAGGCTCACGATCGCACCCTCCGAGAGGAACCGGTCCACCGTGCCCACCGCCGCATCGATCGAACCGCCGGGGTTGCTCCGCAGGTCGAGTACGAGCCCCGATAGCCCCGTGGACTCGAGCTTCCGGATCACCTGATCGAGCTCCGCGGCGGTGCGCTCGGTGAATCGGGCAATGCGCACGTAGGCGATCCGCCGGTCCCGGTCAAGCATGTGCACCCAGCCGTCGTCAAGCCGGGCCAGTCCCTTCACGCTGGTGGCGCTGATCGTCCGACGCGGCACCCGCACCACGTCCTCAGTGCCATCCCCGCGTCGCACCAGGAGCGCGACCTCGGACCCGGGCGGTCCTGAGAGCATCCGGTCGAGCGCTGAGGGATCCGCGGCAGCCGTCGCGTTGCCGTCGATGGCCGCGATCACGTCGCCCGGGCGGAGGCCCGCCTCGAGGGCCGGGGAATCGTCCAGCGCGCTGATGACCGTCGGCATGCCGTCCTCGATCGCCAGTTCCACGCCGATTCCCACGAAACTCCCCGACACGGTCTCGCGTGCGCGCGCGTCCGCTTCGGGGGCGATGAATCCGCTGGACGGGTCCCCGAGCGCGTCCACCATCGCGGCCAGCACCGCGCGCTGCATCGCAGCGGCGTCCGGGGCGTCGACGTAGGTGGCGGCGATTAGGGCCCGGAGGTCGATGATTGGGTCGAACCAGCGGTAGGGATCCGCGTCCGCAGGCGCCTGGGCGGCCGGAGGCGGCGTCCGCCCCGGTGGCGCATCGGTGCCCGGCACCTGCATCGCGGTGCAGTTCGCCAGCAGGAGCATTGCGGCGCCTTGGATCACGCGGCGATGATAGGTGTCGCGGGGGGGCTCCTACAATCGGCGTTCCATGGAGACCGGCCCACGCGAGGACATCGACATCCGGGCCGAGCCCGCGGTCCTGGTGGGCGTGCGGCTTCAGGGTGCCGACGAGGACTTCGACGCGTCCCTTGAGGAACTGCGCGCGCTCGCCGAGACGGCCGGGGTGCGCGTGGTGGGAACGCTCGAGCAGCGCCGCATCGCTCCGCGGGGCAAGACGTACATCGGCAAGGGCAAGGTGGATGAGCTGGTCGCCATGTGCCGCGAGCTCGGTGCCAAGGTCGTGATCTTCGACAACGAGCTTGCCCCGAGCCAGATCCAGGAGCTTGAGAAGGCGCTGTCCCTCAAGGTGATCGACCGCAGCGAGCTGATCCTCGACATCTTCGCCAACCGGGCCACCACCCGCCAGGCGCAGCTGCAGGTGGAGATCGCGCAGTTGGAGTACACGGCGCCGCGCCTGCGGGCGATGTGGTCGCACCTGGGCCAGGTGACCGGTGGTGCGCCCGTCGGGGTCGGCACGCGTGGCCCCGGCGAGCAGCAACTTGAGATCGACCGCCGGATCGTGAAGGCCCGGCTCGACAAGCTCCGCCGGGAGCTGGCGGAGATCCAGGGCCGCCGCACCCGCGAGGTCCTGCAGCGCCGCGACGAGCACTTCACCGCCGCGCTGGTGGGCTACACCAACGCGGGCAAGTCGAGCCTGTTCAACCGGCTCACGCGTGGGGGTGCCTACGCGGCCGACCAGCTCTTTGCGACGCTCGGCACCCGCGTCGAGCAGTGGAATCTCGGCGGCGGCAATTCCGCGCTCCTGTCCGACACCGTGGGCTTCGTGCAGCGGCTGCCGCACCACCTGGTGGCGAGCTTCCGCGCCACCCTCGAGGACGCGATCGCCAGCCACGTGATCCTGGTGGTGCTGGACGTCGCCGACCGCCACGCGGACATGCAGTACCGCACCGTGCAGCAGGTACTGGACGAGATCGGCGCGGTCGGCCAGCCGCGCATCCTCCTCCTCAACAAGGTGGACCGCCTGCACGAGACGTGGATCCCCGAGGACGGCCCCGACCGCCGGCTCGAGGAGTGGATGGCGCGCGTGCCGGACGCGCTGCCGCTCTCGGCGTTGACCGGCGACGGGCTGGAGGCACTCACCGCGCGGGTGCTGGCGCTGCGCAAGGGCGACGTCCGCACCTGCGACCTCGGTGTCCCGATGGCCGACGGCCGCACCGTGGACTTCGTGGAGAAGCGCATCCCCGTACAGGAGCGGCGCTGGGACGAGGGCACGGTCCACATGACGGTCGAGATCGGGCGACGGCAGCTCGAGCAGCTGGCCTCCGGAGGGGCGCGATTCACCGTGGATGGCATGCCGCCGCACGAGGCGCTGCGCCGGCTGTGGCCCGACGCCCAGCCCGAAGCGGCGCCGCGGCTGCGGCCGCACGATTCGTTCGCGATCGGCGATCGGCACGACGCCTGACGCGCGGTCGCGCCCTCAGGCGAGCGCCCGTCGCAGGGCGGCGGCGCAGGCGCGTTCGCGCTCCGATGCCTCCGCCACGGGTTCGCGCTCCCACACGCGTGCCGGTGCGGAGCCATCGACCGCCAGCCACGCCACCACTCGGCTTCCGGCCGCGCGCCCCCGTGACCAGAAGCCATCGTCGGCGCGGCCGATCGCCACGCGCTCCCCGCGCGGCGGGAAGCGGTCCCAGCGTTCAACGGGCGTGCCGAGCAGCGCCTGTTCGATTGCATCGAGCGCGGCGCTTCCGTCGCTCACCAGGCAGATGGCGTTGGCGGCGCCCGGCATGAACTGTTGGTAGGCCTTGCGAAGGAGCCGCTGCACGCGCGGGATCGCCGCTTCCCAGCCGGCGTCGGCGCCGGCGCGCACCGCGGCGTGCGTGCCGGGTGCGCTCCCGACCAACCTCGCGGCGCCGAGCCAGCGACCATCGTCGGCGCGAACCAGGACCTCGTCGCCGACGCTTGCCTCTCGGATGAAGCCATCGAGCGCCCTCGCCAGATCCTGGCGGTCATCGGCCGAGGCGAGCGGCGCGGAGCGCACCGCCACGGTCACGGGTCGCGGGATGGCGGCCAACTCCATGAGCTCGGGGTGCAGCACGTCCGGTTCCTCCGTGCCGGGCGGCAACGCCACTCGCTTGACGTGGACGAACCACTCGAGCCCATCGACCATGACCCTGAAGTCCGCGTGCCGACCGTCGGCGGTCGGGCTTTCGAACTCGAGCTGGGCTCCGGCTTCGAGCAGCCGGCGGGCAAGCACGGCCTCGGCGATGGAACTGAGGAAGCGATCCTCGCGGTCGACGGGCCGTTCGAGCGCCTCCACCAACCGGCGGATCTGTCGTCCCGCCACGCGTCCGGAGGAGACTCCGCCGGGCGGTGCCATCCACGCGAGGATCTCGCGGCGGAGCCGTTCAACGTCGATCGGAGCGCTCAACGCCGTCAGGCTAGCGCGCCCCGTCGCCGCGGCGGTCCACGGCACGCCGCGATCAGGCACGGCCCAAAGCACAACGCCGCTCCCATGAGGGAAGCGGCGTCGCAATGGCAACTCGCGGACTTGAACCGCGGACCCGCGCATTTTCAATGCGCTGCTCTACCAACTGAGCTAAGTTGCCGATCCGAGTGCTCGCCGGAGCGAGCGTCGATGGCGCTGGATTGTCACCCTCAGGCTCGCGACGCTTCTGCGCCGCGCGACCACTGGGCAGGAATGCGGAGGGTACGCACTTCCTCGACGGTGTCAAGGCGTTCGGCGGCGCTGGCCGCCCGGCCAAGTTCGGTCTCGAGGCTGCCGAGCAGCCGTTCCGCCAACCACTGCCGCAGCGGCTTTGTGGCGGTGAACGACCGCAGGTCGGGGGGGCGGACGCCGCGCGGGCGTTCGAAGAGGGGGGTGCGCAGCGCCCGGGCCACGGACGCGGGTGCGCGCGTGGCGTCGATGGACGAGGCGCGCAAGTCGAGCCAGAACCGGCGGGCAAAGGCGATGCCGCGGGTGCGGTCCAGTCGGGCAACGCACGCGCGGTCGAAGGCCGGTCCCAACGCCGTCATGAGATCGGCCCAGGACTGCGGCTCCCCACGAACCAGCGCTGCCGCGTGGACCGCGCAGCGGATGTTGCCGATGGCGCGCTCGGGGCGCGGGCGTCGCGAGAGTCCGGCATCGACCACGTGCGAGAGCACGGCATCGGCGGTGATGCCATAGCGCATGGCGAGTTCCGCCGCATCGCCGAAGTACGCCTCGCGCAGCGCGGCCTCGACGCGCAACCAGTGCGCATCGCATCGCGGCGCCTCGTGCGAGGATTCGAGCGCATCCCAGAGCGTCGCGCTGTGTTCCACGGTGGCCATCTCGGTTCGCCTCCTGCGATTCCGTGTCGGGCATGCGCCGCGACCGCGGCGCCGGACGCATCTCCGATGCGTGGAGCGCAGTGTATGGATCGCACGGCTTCAGCGCACGGCGATCGAACCGATGAACGCGCGTCGCAGGTCGCGAAGGGCCGGGAACCTGTCGCGCCACTGCATGAGTGCATCGCGGTCTGCGTCGACGATGAGCACGCGCTCGGCGTCGCCAGCCTCGCCGATGACGTCACCCCCGGGCGCGACCGCGAACGAATCGCCCGCGTGGTCGGTGTTGGGGTCACGTCCGATACGGTTGCACGCGACCACGTAGGCCTGGTTCTCGATGGCGCGTGCCACGGCCAGTGCGCGCCGATGCAGCGCGCGCGGCGCCGGCCACGAGGCGCCGATGGTGAACGCGTGCGCTCCCGCAAGTGCCGCGATGCGAAAGAGTTCGGGAAAGCGGAGGTCGTAGCAGATGAACGGTGCGATCCGCCACGTGCCGTCGGAGGAGTCCACGTCGATCAGCGCGATCGCCTCGCCGGGCGCGTAATGGCGGTCCTCGTGGCCCGGGGAGAAGAGGTGGATCTTCCGGTACTGCGCCGCCAGCGTGCCGTCGGGTCGGAACACCGACGCCACGTTCCAGAGGCGACCGCCGGGCGCGTCCGGCTCGGCGTGGCCCACCTGCACCCAGACGCCGTGGGCACGCGCGAGCGCGGCACCCTCCGCCACCGGGTCGGGCCCGCCCGCCGGCGGCGGGTCCA
>JBJOIF010000014.1:0-20514 GCA_046047335.1 Planctomycetota bacterium
GCCACGCCGGGCGGCGGCGGCGGTGTCCAGTCGGCCACCAGCACCGGCGGCGCCTCCCGGCGCATGGCGCGTGCGGCGGTGATCCCCATCGAGACCAGGACCGCCGCGATGATCACGTGGACCGCCGTCGAGGCGATCACCGCCACGACCGGGCTGCGCGTCTCGACGCCCGTGCCCTGGGGCGAGGCGGAGTTCATGCTCCCTTGGATCGCGTGGCCGCGTGGCGCGGGCGGCGGAAGATGGCACGGTCGAGGCTCATGGCGCCCGGCCCGGCCAGAAACGTTCCCAAGGCCATCACCAGCAGTCCGAGTTGGGCAAGCACCAGGTTCTGCTGTTCGGCACCCATGCCGAACAGGCCACTCTCGCGGAGGCCCGGCAGGGCCGTGATGACGAAGAGTGCAGCCATCATGAACGACATCAGGAAGCCCCACACGCGCGTGAACATCCCGAGCAGGATGCCGGCGCCGCCGACCAATTGCACCGTGGCCGTGGTCCAGGCGACCTCCACGGGGAACGGGAGCCCGGCCCGATCGGCAAGTAGCGCGAGCGTGTACAGGCCGCGCTGCCCCATCGGGGCCAACGGACTGCGAGAGGGAGCAAGCGGAACCACCGGGGTGGCCGCGGCGGGAGCCGGGGCGACGGCAGGCACGCTGCCGGACGCTGGTGTTACGGCTCCACTGCCGCTGGTCGTCCCCGTCGTGCTGGACGGGGTCGCGCCGTCGGCAGCGCTCGGCGTCCCGGCATCCTGCCGACGCGCCTCGAACGCTTCCCACCGCGCATCCCACCCGCGCACGGCGCCGAGTGCCATGTCGGCGTCGGCGGTCGGGGCGGGGTCGGTCACACCGCGCACGCCGAGTTCCCGCAGGCGCTTGGCGTCCTTGCCCGTGTACTCGACGTCGCGCATGAGGTTGTTCCACCCCTGCGGCAGGAAGGCCACGCAGAGCACGATCCGAGCCATGAGTGGGAGGATGTTCGTCGCGGCGAACTGGCTCGGGTTCATCGGGGCGCAGTCTAGGATCCCCGAGCCACCATGACCACCGCCCCGGACACCATTGCCACCGTTGTGTCGTTCGACTTTGCTGCGAAGACCTGCCCCGAGATCCCACTCGATCGGGCCATCCCCGAGATGGAGCAGGGGCGGTTCGTCTGGATCGACCTCGACCTCGAGCGTGCCGATGAGGCGCGGGCCGCTCTGGCGATGCTGGGCCTGTGCCCGCCGGAGATCCTCGAGGACGCGCTGGGCCGGGAGCCCGCCACCCAGATCGCCCGGTACGACGACTTCATCCACCTGGTGCTCACCGGGTGCCGGCTCGCCGGCCGATCCTTCGACCTCGAGCGCGTGGACGCGGTCATCGGCGAGCGGTTCCTGCTGACGCTGCGGCGCGGCCAGCCCACGTTCCTGGCGGCGGTCCGGCGCGGCTATCGCGCCGACTTCATGCGCTTCGCGCAGAGCCCGAGCTTCATGCTGTACGAACTGTGGGACCACCTGATCGACAACTACCTCGCGGTGCACAAGGCGTTCGAGGAGCACGTGGAGGCGGTGCAGCGCGGACTGGTGGGCGAGGTGGACGAGTCGATCTTCGGCGAGGCGTCCGAGCTGGGTGTGGACCTGCTGCACCTGCGCAAGGTCGTGCTGCCGGCGCGCGCCGTGCTGACGGACCTCTCGACGCGCAAGTCGCCGTTCGTGAGCGAGAACACCCAGCCGTACCTGGCGAACATGGTGGGCACGGTCGAGCGGGTGCTGCAGGACGTCCTGGTCGACCGCGACATCCTGTCGGCGGCGATGAACAACTACATGTCCATGGTGGCGCACCGGACCAACAAGGTGATGGGCAAGCTCACCGTGGTCAGCGTGATCTTCCTCCCGCTGACCTTCCTGTGCGGCGTCTACGGGATGAACTTCGAGGTGATCCCCGAACTTCACCTCGAGTGGGGGTACTACGCCTTCTGGACCCTCACGCTGGCCATCGTGCTGGTGCTGGTGGTCGTGATGCGGCGCATGCGACTGCTGTAGGGCGTGTGCATCCGGGTCCTTGACCGCGGCGGGGGTTGCGTCTCCTCGGGCCTGCGATGGCGGGGGCCGACTGGTCGGTGTCCCGGCACGCGCGACCTGGCCGACTTCGGTTGGATCCGGTTGTTCGCGATGCCCCCCGGAGGGGCGGGGCTCGTTCGGTACGCTGCCGGACACGTCTGGGAGCCCTTCGAGCATGCCGAGCAAGAGTCCACGTCCCAAGGGAGCATCCCGGCCTGAGCCTCGCGCGGCGGGCCAGCGCGGTCCGGCCACGCCGACGCCGCGGTGGACGTTCCTGAGTAACCATGCCCACGTCCTGCTGCTGCTGGCAAAGGAGCCCGAGATTCGTCTCCGGGACGTGGCGGTCCGTGTGGGCATCACGGAACGGGCCGTGCAACGCATCGTCGCTGACCTTGAGGAAGGCTCGTACCTCGAGCGCGAGCGCACCGGCCGACGGAACCGCTACCGCGTGCACCCGGGCATGCCGCTGCGGCATCCGATCGAGGCGCACCGACGCATCGCCAGCTTGATTGCGCTGGTTGTCGACGCCTGAGCCAGCCCCACCGGCGATGCCCATAGAATCGTGTCCGCGCGGGCGTGGCGAAATTGGCAGACGCATCAGATTTAGGTTCTGGTGGGGTAACTCCCGTGCAGGTTCAAGTCCTGTCGCCCGCAATTCCGAGAACCCCGAACCATGACCGCCCATGACCACACGCGGATCTTCGCCACCGATGGATGGTCGCCGGCGTCATGGCGCTCGCGCCCCACGCTCCAGCAGCCCGAATGGCCGGACCGGGATGCGCTGGCCGCGGCGTGCGCGGAACTGCGGCGCCTGCCGCCGCTGGTGACCAGCTTCGAGGTGGAGGCCCTACGGGCGCAGCTTGCCGAGGCCGCCGCCGGGCAGCGATTCATCCTGCAGGGCGGGGATTGCGCCGAGACGTTCGATGGGTGCGAGCCTGCATCGATCGCCGCCCGACTGAAGATTCTCCTGCAGATGAGCCTGGTGCTCGTGCAGGGCGGACGGCGACGGGTGACCCGCATCGGCCGGTTCGCCGGCCAGTACGCCAAGCCACGATCAAGCGATGCGGAGACACGCGATGGCACCACGCTTCCGGCGTATCGCGGAGACCTGGTCAACGGGCCCGCGTTCACCGCGGCGGACCGCGTGCCCGATCCACGGCGGTTGGTGCGCGGCCATGAACGCGCGGCCCTGACGCTCAACTTCATCCGGTCGTTGGTGGATGGCGGTTTTGCCGACCTCCACCACCCCGAGTACTGGGACCTCGAGTTCGTTCGGCACTCGCCGCTGGCCGCCGAGTACCAGTCGATGGTGGACCAGATCGGCGACGGACTCCGGTTCATGGAGACGCTGGTGGGCGTGAATGTGGCGCAGGTGCATCGCGTCGACTTCTTCACAAGCCATGAAGGACTGGTGCTCGACTACGAGGAGGCGCAGACCCGGCAGGTCCCGCATCGCCCGGGCTGGTGGGACCTCAGCACGCACTTCCCGTGGATCGGCGTCCGGACCGCGGCGCCGGATGGCGGCCACGTCGAGTTCTTCCGCGGCATCGAGAACCCCGTGGGCCTGAAGGTCGGTCCGTCCACGGATCCGGCGGCGCTGGTGCAGAGCGTGGCTCGGCTCGATCCGTACGGCTCCCCGGGTCGGGTGTCGTTGATCACGCGGTTTGGCGCGCACGAGATCGCGCGGCGGCTCCCTCCGATCGTGGCGGCCATCCGCGACTCCGGCCGACCGGTGGTCTGGATCTGCGATCCGATGCACGGCAACACTGAGACGGTGGTGCCCCAATCCGGCCCGGGCAAGGGGGTCCCCGTCAAGACCCGCAAGTTCGGGCACGTGCTGGCCGAGGTGGAGCAGGCGTTCGAGATCCACCGCACCGCCGGGACGGTGCTCGGCGGGATCCACGTCGAACTGACCGGCGAGAACGTCACCGAATGCACCGGCGGGGCCCGAGGGCTCTCCGACGAGATGCTGGCCGGTGCCTATCGCTCGCCGGTGGATCCGCGGCTTAACTATGAGCAAGCATTGGAGTTAGCCATGCTGATCGCTCGCCGGATGCGCGCATAGTCACCCAGGTGCGGGACGACCAAATCTCGGAAGTTTTCAGGTTTGTGGGGCTGACCTGATGGAGTTCCGGGCCGCTTTGCGTTCAGGTCGGAAGAAGCGGCCATTCCGAGGGCGTTGAGTCCAGGTCGCTTCAGCCGGTTCGCCGGTGCAGTTGTTCGGTTCATCACTGGAGATCGTGCCATGACGCGCCTCGTCCCTCACACGCTCATCGTTGCTTCCGTCTCGGCGGTCTGCACGGCTTCCGCCACGCATGCGGCGGTGATCACCGTCGGCCCCGGCGTTGGCTACGACTACGCCCAGGTCTGGCAGGCCGTGGCCGTGGCGCAGCCCGGCGACTCGATCTACGCGGCGGCGCGCACCGTGGACGGCGCCCGGTTCTCGTACGAGTCGTTCGACCTTGAGGCTGGTGCGCCCGGCGTCGAGCTCACGTGGGGCAACTCGCCAGGCGTGATCGAGGTGGGGGGCAACCTTCGCGTCGGCGCCAACGCCACCATGGTGTTCGAACTGGCGGGCACCGACAACAGTCGCGCGCTCACGTCTGGCCGCGTCGACTACGACGTCGTGTTCGTGGACGGCAACTTCGCCCTTCAGGGGAATCTTGCAGTCACGCTCTCCAACAGCTTCGTGCCAAGCGTGGGCGATGCGTTCGAACTGATCGCCACCAGCGGCTCCATCGTCCCCACGGGCGCGCTCCTGACCCACCTCACGCTGCCGTCGCTCGGCGGCGGCCTCTCGTGGCAGGTGTCCATCGCGCCGTCCTCCTATGGTGCGGCGGGATTCGGCGGCCAGTCGCTCTTCATCACCGCGGTTCCTGCGCCGGGCGCGTGGGCCCTCCTTGGGGTGTCCGCCCTGATGGCCCGGCGCCGACGCTGACCCGCGCACGCCGCACCCCTGATCGACTTCGCCCCGCGGTGGCCCGCACGGCCGCCGCGGGGCTTTCGTAGACTCCGCGAGCCCGGCCGCGGCCAGCACGACGAGTGGTCCTCACCGGCCCCGGGACCGTGACGCCCTTCGGCCAGGGCACCTCGGCCATCTGGGACGCCCTCCGCGAGGGGCGCTCGGCCGTCGGCCCGTGCCGCACGTTCGACTTCGGCGGGTTCCCGACGCCGTTCGTGGCCCAGTTGCCCGAAGGGGCATTCGACGTCAAGAACGTGGTGCCCAAGTCGTACCGAAAGGCCACCAAGGTGATGTCGCGCGACATCGAGCTCGCCGTCGGCGCCGCCTTCGAAGCGGTCCGCGAGGCCGGGCTCGTGACCAAGGCGCACGAGCAGGATTCGGTGACGATTCCGCCCGGCCGGTTCGGCTGCCACATCGGGGCGGGCCTGATCGCCGCCGAGGAGAACGAGCTGACTTCTGCGCTGGCGACCTCGCGCGGGGCGGACGGCGAGTTCAGCTTCTCTGCGTGGGGCACCGAGGGCATGAAGAACCTCACGCCGCTGTGGATGCTCAAGTACCTGCCCAACATGCTCGCGTGCCACGTGACGATCGTGCACGACTGCCAAGGGCCATCCAACACGATCACCTGCGGCGAGGCAAGCAGCCTGCTGTCGGTGGGCGAGTCGCTGCGGGTGATCGGCCGGGGCGATGCCGACGCGTGCATCTCGGGCGGTGCCGAGAGCAAGACCAACCTGATGGGCATGATGCGCCAGCACTACGCGGGTCGCCTGGCCTCCACCGAACCCGGCGAGGATCCGGCGCGCGTGGTGCGACCGTTCTCGCCCGATGCCAAGGGCTGCGTGCCCGGCGAGGGCGGTGGTCTCCTGGTCCTTGAGGCACTGGAGACCGCACAGGCGCGCGGCGCCGTGCCGTTGGCCGAGGTGCTTGGCTTCGGGGCCAGCCAGTCCTTCTGCGCGGACACGCTGGGGGTGTCGCCGGAAGCCGACGGGCAGGGCATCGTGGACGCGATCGAGGTGGCACTGGCCGATGCCGGAATTGGCCCCGACGGGATCGACGCGGTGATCCCGTTCGGGACGGGGGTTCCGGCGCTTGATTCGGCGGAGCGCGCCGCCATCCACGCCGTGTTCGGCGAGCGTGCCAGCCGCATCCCGCTGGTGACGCTCTGCCCGGCGATCGGCAACTGCGGTGCGGGTGCCGGGGCTATTGCGGCCGCCGTCGCCGTGCGCTGCCTGCGGGAGCAGCGGCTTCCGGCCCGGATCAACGGCGCGCCGGGCGGTGGCCTGGATGCCGGCCCGACGCCCGAGCGGGCGGCGGCACTGCGGACCATCCTGGTCTTCACGCCGAGCCTGGGCGGCCAGAATGCCGCGATCGTCCTGAGGAGCATGGCATGAGCGCGCCCCGCGTCGTCGTCACCGGAACCGGCTGGATCACCCCGCTTGGGCACGACATCGAGTCGGTCTGGAGGCGACTGCTTGCCGCCGAGAGCGGCATGGCCCCGATCACCCGATTCGACGCGCGCACGTTCCCGACGACGTTCGCCGCCGAGGTGCGCGACTACGACGTCTCGGGCTTCGTGCAGGATCCCGCGGTGCACGCCACTGCCGGGCTGAACAGCCAGTTCGCGCTCGGCGCCGCCTCGCAGGCGTGGCGCCAGGCGGGCCTTGACCGCTCGGCCCCGCGCGACCCGCGGCGCGTCGGGCTGTACCTCGGTGCCGGCGAGGGCGTGCTGGACACCCCCAACTACGTGGGCACCAACCTCGAGGCGTGGGACGCTTCTGCCGGGAAGGTGGACGGCCGGCGGTGGGCCCAGGCCGCACTGTCGCGCATGACGCCCGCGCGCGAGATCGAGCAGGAGCCGAACATGCCGCTCGCCCACCTGGCGCGCGAGTTCAACGCCCGCGGCCCCGCCTACAACTGCCTCACCGCGTGCGCCGCGAGCACGCAGGCGATCGGCGAGGCGTTCAGCATCCTCCGCCGCGGCGATGCAGACGTGATGATCGCCGGCGGCACGCACACGATGATCCACCTGCTGGGCGTCACCGGATTCAACCGGCTCACCGCCCTCAGCGAGCACGAGGGAGACCCGACCGAGGCGAGCCGCCCCTTCAGCCTCGACCGCGGCGGGTTCGTGATGGGCGAGGGAAGCGGGATGATCATCCTTGAGACCCTGGAGCACGCGCAGGCGCGCGGCGCGACACCGCTGTGCGAGGTGGTCGGCTATGGGTCGAGCTGCGATGCGTATCGCATCACCGACATCCAGCCTGAAGGCCGGGGCGCGGCGGTTGCGATGGAGGCCGCGCTGCGCCAGGCGGGCATCGACCCGCACGCGCGCGACGCGCAGGGCCGTCCGCCCATCCAGTACATCAGCGCCCACGGCACCGGCACCAAGGAGAACGACTCCATCGAGACCAGGGCGGTCAAGCGCGTCTTCGGCGATCTGGCTCGCGAGATCCCCATGAGCTCCATCAAGAGCATGATGGGCCACCTGATCGCGGCCGCCGGCAGCGTGGAGTTCATCACCTGCGTGCTGGCCATCCGCGATGGCATCGTGCCGCCGACGCGCAACCTGAAGGTGCCCGACCCCGAGCTTGACCTCGACTACGTGCCGAATGCGGCGCGCCGCGTCCCGGTCGATGTCTGCATCTCGAACAACTTCGGATTCGGTGGCCAGAACGACTCGCTCGTGGTCCGGCGGTTCACGGCGTGAGCGCAGGTGCCCCGGCCGCACGGATGCCCGTGCACCGCAAGGTGTTCCTTGGGCTGCTTGCCGCGGTCGCCGTGGCTGCGGCGGGCGTGGCCCTCGCGCGCCGGACCCCCGGGTGGTGGTCCCCGGTCGCGCGGGATGCCCCGGGCGCCCTGGAGATCGCGCGCGCGTTGGAGCAGGGGATCGCCTCGGAGTCCACGCGCGTGCGTGGGCCGGGGACGCAGGCCTGGGCCGTGCGGGTGCGCGCCGATGACGTGAACGCATGGTTGGGTGCGCGGCTGCCGCAGTGGCTCGAGCACGACCGCAGCCTCCCATGGCCCGATGGTGTTCGGCACGTGCAGGCCGCCTGCGATGCCGCCGGGTTCGCGCTCGCTGCGGAGTGGAACGGATTCGTGGTGGTCACGCGCTGGGCGATCGACGCCGGCTCGGATGGCGCCCCGGCGACACTGCGCGCCACGGGCACGTCGATCGGGAGCCTGCCCGTGCCGTTCGCCGGAAGCGTCGGCGGTTGGTTCGTGCCGGAACTCTCCCGCCCGCTCCCGCTCGGGACGCGGCTCGGCGACGGCCGCACCCTCCGTGTCGTGGGTGCGGAGTTCCGGGACGGCGAGGCGATCCTCGATTGCGAGACGGTCGCCGGCGAGGGCTAGGACCGGCCGGGCCAGCCGCATCGCGGCCCGCCGCGGCGCGGGGGCCGGGACTACACTTGCGCGTTCCCATGGCGCAGGTCACCATCAACGGCAAGGCGTACGGCTTCGAAAAGGGCGAGAAGGTCCTCCAGGTGGCGCTCCGCCACGACGTGGAGATCCCGCACTACTGCTACCACCCGTCGATGTCGATCCCGGCCAGCTGCCGGATCTGCCTGGCCGAGGTGTGGGCACCCAACCCGAAGACCGGGGCGCTCGAGCCGATGCCGCAGCTCAAGCCGACCTGCCAGACGGACTGCACCGACGGGATGGTGGTGTACACCGACAGCCCGCGCTCGATCGCCAACCAGAAGTCGGTGATGGAGCTGCTCCTCATCAACCACCCGGTCGACTGCCCGGTGTGCGACAAGGCCGGCGAGTGCTACCTGCAGGACTACTCCCACGAGTACGGCCGCGGCCAGAGCCGGTTCCTTGAGGAGAAGGTCAAGAACCCGAAGAAGGACATCGGTCCGGACATCCTGCTCTACAGCGACCGTTGCATCATGTGCACCCGGTGCGTGCGATTCACCCGAGAGGTGACCGGCACCGACGAGCTGATGGTCGACGGCCGCGGCGACCGCGAGATGATCGATGTCTTCCCGGGCAAGCCGCTCGACAACCCGCTTGCCGGCAACGTCGTCGACCTGTGCCCAGTGGGCGCGCTGCTCGACAAGGACTTCCTGTTCCAGCAGCGCGTGTGGTTCCTCACCAAGACGCCATCGGTCGACGGCCTCACGTGCAGCGGCGACAACCTGTTCGTGGAACACAACGACGGCAAGGTGCACCGGTTCAAGCCGCGCACCAACATGGACGTGAACACCTGGTGGATCACCGACGAGGTGCGCAAGTCGTGGAAGCACGTGCACTCCGATGCACGCATCCGCATGCCCCGCGTGCGCGGGCTCGAGCCCTTCGCGCCGGCGGATGCCGCGCAGGCGTGGAAGGCGGCGCGGGCCAAGGCGCAGGGCACGCTTGCGGGCGCCGTGAACGCCGGTGGGCGCCTGGGCCTGATGGTCAGCCCGATGCTCTCCTGCGAGGACGCCTTCGAACTGGCTCGCTGGGTCCTCGCGCTCGATCGTTCGGCGGAGCTCGCCGTCGGCCCGGTGCCGGTGGTCGGCGAGGACCGGACCTTCAAGGGCGGGTTCACCATGTACGCCGAGAAGGCGCCGAACGCGCGGGGCGTGCGCCGCGTGCTCGAGGCGCTGTCGGCGCAGCGCGGCGGCGGCGCGGTGCATGATGCGGCGTCGTTCGCTGCGGCGCTGCGCGCGCGTCGGCTGGGGGCGGCCGTGGTCACGGGCAACTACCCCAGCGACTGGGTCACTCCCGAGCTTCGCGATGCCGCGGCGGGAACCCCGCTGGTCGTGCTCGACACCCTGGACAACCCGCTGTGCGCCATGGCCGAGTGCGTGCTGCCCTCGGCCACGTGGGTCGAGAAGGCTGGCTGCTTCGAGAACGTCAAGGGGCGCCTGCAGGCCTTCATGCGCGCCATCGAGCCGATCGACTTCTGCATGCCCGAGTGCCAGATCGCCGCGGACCTCCGTTCGGCGTTTGAGGGGCGTCGTGCCTCGGCGGTGAACGCGGCCGTGGTGCGGGGTGAGATGGCCGCGGTGGCGGGCCTCGAGCGCTTTGGATCCGAGGTCCATGTGCCGGACCTCTCGTTCCAGCAGGCGTCTGACATGCAGTTCACGGAAGTGTGAATCTTCGCGGATGGGGGCGATTCGCGGGGGCCGCTGTCCCCCGGTGCGGCACTTGGGCACTACGCTTTCGGTCCGGTCGTGCCTGTCGCGCGCCCGTCTTCAGTCCAGCGCCAGAGCCGCCCTCACGGAGTTGCCCGCCGAATGCATGCCCCCGGTCACCACCACGACGACGGACAGCCCGTCGCGACCCGCGTCAAGCTTCTCACCCTCATGGCCGTCGTCCTGCCCCCCATCGGGCTGGCGGTGTGCATGTGGTACGCGTGGGGAGGCGCGTTCAACTGGGTGTACCTGGCGCTCATGGTGGTCGGCTACGTCCTGACCGCCATGGGGATCACCATCGGGTACCACCGTCTATACACGCACAAGTCCTTCGAGGCGTCCGCGCCGGTCGCGTGGACCTTCGGGATCCTGGGCTCGATGGCGGTGCAGGGACCGCTGCTCTGGTGGGCCACCACGCATCGCCGCCACCACCAGCACTCCGACCACGACGAGGATCCGCATTCCCCGCACGCCGGCCGTGAGAAGGGCGTGCTCGGCTGGATCCGGTCCTTCTGCCACGCGCACATCGGTTGGCTCTTCAGCCCCGAACTCAAGGGCAGCGTCGCCCGGTACGCGCCGGACATCGCGGCCGATCCGCGCGCGCAGGCGATCTCGCGGCTGTTCCCGCTGTGGGTATTCCTTGGGTTCGCGATTCCGGCGGCGATCGGCGGCCTGGTGACCCACACGTGGACGGGTGTGCTCTTGGGCTTCCTGTGGGGCGGGGTCGTGCGCATGTTCCTGGTGCACCACGCCACGTGGAGCGTCAATTCCGTGTGCCACATCTGGGGGTGGCAGACCTATCGCTCCGGTGACCACAGCCGCAACAACCCGGCGATGGGCATCCTGGCCATGGGCGAGGGCTGGCACAACAACCACCACGCCTTCCCGGCCAGTGCCCGGCACGGCCTGCAGTGGTGGCAGTTCGACATCAGTTGGATCACCATTCGCTCGCTGGCTGCCCTTGGCTTGGTGAGCAACATCCGCCTTCCCTCCAAGGAACGGCTGGATTCCAAGCGAATCGCCGCGGCGGCATGACCGCCGCGCCGCCCACCGGAGCGGCGGCGATCCGCGAGGTGTGGGGCCTGGCGTGGCCCACCGTGCTGACGATGGTGTCGTACACGGTGATGCAGTTCGTCGACGCCGTGATGGTCGCGCAGCTGGGTCCCGTCGAACTGGCCGCGCAGGGCAACGGCGGTGTCTGGTCGTGGTCCGTCATCGCCATCGTGGTCGGCGTGATGGGACTGGTCAACACGTTCGTCAGCCAGGCGCTGGGCGCGGAACGGCCCCATGAGGTGGCGCGCTACGGATGGGCCGGCCTTTGGGTGGCGGTGCTGTCTTGGCTGCTGCTGCTCCTGCCGTTCTCGTTCGTGCTTCCGTGGCTCTTCGGGCTCATGGGTCACGGCGAGCGCATCACCCAGCTTGAGATCGGCTACGCCTCCATCCTGCTCTGGGGTGGCGTGGTGGTGACCACCGGCAAGGCGCTCAACAACTTCTTCTTCGGCATCCAGAGGCCGCGGGTGGTCACGGTGGCGGCCCTCGCCGGGAATGCCGTGAACCTGATGCTCAACTACGCGCTCATCTTCGGCGCCGAGGGCATTCCGCAACTTGGCCTTCCCGGCGTCCCCGGCGCGCCGGCGCTTGGGGTGATCGGGGCCGCCGTGGCGACGGTGGCCGGCACCGCGGTTGAGGCCGCCATTCCGCTGGCGATCTTCCTCGGCCCGGAGCTCGATCGACGCTTTGGCGTCCGCGCCGCGTGGCGCTTCGACGTCGCTGCGGTGCGCGACCTGCTCCGCCTCGGGGTCCCGGCGTCGATGCAGAACGTCAGCGAGCTGGTGACGTGGGCCATCTTCATGAGCGTGCTGGTGGGGCGGTTCGGTGAGGTGGCGCTGGGGGCCGGGTGGGCGTCGTTGCGCTACATGCACCTCTCGTTCATGCCGGCGGTCGGCTTCAGCATCGCCGTCACCAGCCTGGTGGGCCGGTACATGGGCGCCGGGCGTCCGGACGTCGCCGCGGCCCGCGTGCGCACCGCGCTGTGGATGGCCATGGCGTACATGGGTGCATGCGGGGTGGGGATGCTGGTCTTCCGGGAGCCGATGGTGGCGCTGTTCGCCAATGGAGCGAACACGGACCCGGCGGTTGCCGCCGAGGTGGTGCGGATCGGGGCGTCGATGCTGGTGGCGGCGGCGCTGTTCCAGGTGTTCGACGCCATGGGAATCGTGCTCCTGGGGGCCCTCCGTGGGGCCGGCGACACCCTCTGGCCGAGCGTGGTCACGGTGGCCCTCAGTTGGTCGATCATCGTCGGAGGCGGCTGGGCCACGGTGGTCTGGGCACCAACGCTTGGCCCGCTCGGCCCCTGGTTGGCCGCCGCGGCATACATCGCGATCTTCGGTGGGCTGATGCTCTGGAGGTGGCGCGGCGGGCAGTGGCGCGCGATGCGGATCCTCGAGACTCCGGAGGAAGAGGCAGCCCGCGAGGCGGCGCGCGGCGCGGCCCATGCGGGTGCTGCCGAGGGCGGATAACGCGGCGCCGCGACGGTGGGAGAAGCGGGGCGGCACCGCTACACTGGGGAGTCCGGCGCGCCGCATGGCCGCCCATTTCCAAGGAGCCACGCAGCATGTCCACCACCGGCCTCGACACGGTCATCGGTAGCCCGTCCACCCACGATCCCCGCGCCGCCGCCGAGCAGATGGCCAAGGGACGCCTGTGCGAGAAGGCCGGTGACCGCCTCGGCGCGATCACGCACTACCGCGCCGCCGTCGATGCCGAGCCCTCCACCGAGTCCATGTTCTGCCTGGCGTACATGCTGGACCTCGTCGGCGAGGAGGAGGAGGCCCTGGCGCTCTATCACGAGGTGTGCGCCCAGCCGGAACCACCGATCAACGCGCTGGTCAACCTGGCGGTGCTGCATGAGGACCGCGGCGAGATGCACCAGGCCGAGCGCTGCCTGCGCAAGGTGCTTGATGCCCAGCCCGACCACCTGCGTGCGCGGCTCTTCATGCGCGACGTCCAGGCCGGCAAGTCCGCCGTATACGACGAGGCGGTCGAGGGCGAGGAGTCGCGTCGTGTGGCGGAGCTCGACACCCCGGTCACCGACTTCGAGCTCAGCGTGCGCAGCCGCAACTGCCTGAAGAAGATGAACATCCGCACGCTGCGCGACTTGCTGATGATCACCAAGGCCGAGCTGCTCTCGTACAAGAACTTCGGCGAGACCAGCCTGCAGGAGATCGAGGCGATGCTCGCGCAGCGCGGACTCCGTCTGGGTCAGGGCCTCGACCAGGGCTTCGTGGCCCGCGCCGCCAAGGAGTACATCGATCGCCTGGCCGAGCAGGTGGATCCGTCGATCCTCAATCGTGCGGTCTCCACGCTGGAACTTTCCGTGCGTGCCCGGCGCGCCCTGCAGAACCTGACCGTGCAGACCATCGGCGAGCTGGCGGCCCGCACCGAGGCCGAGTTGATGGGCGTCAAGAACTTCGGCCAGAACTCGCTCGACGAGATCAAGCGCAAGCTGGCCGACCTTGGCCTGTCGCTGCGCATCATCGAGTGATCGCCGGGCCGCCCGGCCCCGAAACTCCCGCAGGACGCGGGGGCGTGCCGATCCAAGGAAGGAATGGCGGGATCCGCAGGCAGCTTCCGACTCTCCGACCTGGCCGCGTCCGCGGTCTGGTCGATGCTGGGCGCTGCGTTGGTGATCCATGGCTGCTCATCGGCGCCGCGGCGCGAGCCGGCGGCTCGCCCCACCTCGACGCCAGCTGCCCCCGCGCCGGTGCCCCAGCCCGCGGCCGCGCCGGCATCGGTCCCTGAGCCCGCCCCGGCCCCCCGTCGCGCCACCTTCACCGAGCGCCCCGCGGTCCCTTCGGCCGAACCGGACGTCCGCGTCCGCGTGGCGGCCTTGCGAGGCGCCGCGCCGGCGGTGCGGTTGGCGCACGCCTCGGGATCCCTCCGCATGCAGGGTGCGGGCCTGCCGCCGCGTCCGGTGGCGTCCCCGGTCGAGGCCAAGCGGACGGCGTCGGGCTGGCGCGTCACCGAGGCCGTGGGGACCAAGCAGTCGCGCGCCTGGGACGTGTCGCTGCGCGGCACGCTCGAGTTCGTGGCGCCTGCCGAAGCGGCCCAGGTGATCTCCTTCGCTGGCCGCGATTGGCCGGGCGACGTTCGCGTGGTGCCCGTGTCCGATGCGCCGCTGGCCATCGACGTGGTGGTCGCCGTGCCGCTCGAGCGGTACCTGCCGGGCGTGCTGGCCCAGGAGCTCTACGAGAAGTTCGCGCCCGAGACGTACCGTGCGCAGGCGATCGCGGCGCGCAGCTTCACGGTGAGCGAGCAGGCGCACTGGTCACGCGTGAGGCATTACGACCTGGTAGCCGGTGAGGCCAGCCAGGCGTGGATCGGCGAGACCAAGAATCCCAAGGCGCGGCAGGCCGCGGCGGCCACGCGGGGCATGCTGCTCGTGCATGACGGGCGCGTGGTTCCGGCGTACTACTCCAGCACCTGCGGCGGGACTCCGGCGAGCGCGATCGAGAGCCTCACCAACAACCCGAACCACGGCATTCCCCCGCTGATGTCCGGTTCGCAGGCTGGCCGGACATGCGCGGGCTGCGCCGCCGCACCCAAGCGACGCTGGAGCGACTCGTTCGTCAACGCCGAGGCATGCGAGCGCCTGCGACGGTGGGCCGACGACCAGCTCCGCGCCCGGAAGGCGCGCGAGGCGGCGGCCGATCCGCTGCTTCCACCAGAGGCCGATCCGTCGCTGCCGGAGCCCGCGCCGGGAGCACCGCTCGAGGCCATGGCGGGCATTCGCCGCATCGAGTCCATCCGCGTGTCGGGCAGCAATGCGGCCGGCCGACCCGTGATGCTGACCCTGACGGGTCCGTCGGGCGCGACGCTCGAACTCCGCGCCGAGGACTTCCGTCGTGCGCTCAACTACGCACCGGCGGGATCTCCCGTCCCGAAGCACCGGCTGCCGAGCAGCCACATTCGCTCCGCGCGCATCGTGGGCGAGCGGATCGAGTTCGAGGGAAGCGGCTTCGGCCACGGGGTGGGGCTGTGCCAGTTCGGTGCCGAGGGCCAGGCCAAGGCCGGCCGAAGCGCCGAGGAGATCCTGGCGACCTACTATCCCGGGGCCACCGTCGTGCGCGCGTACTGACGCGCCCGGCGCCGCATCACGCATGTTCACCGGCATCGTCGAGCACCAAGGTCGCATCGCGGCCATCCGCAAGGAGGCGTGGGGTGTGCGCTTGGAGATCGATACGTGTGGATGGGCGCACGTGCCCCACGATGGTGACTCGATCAGCGTCAACGGCTGCTGCCTCACCGTGGTCGGAACGCCCGCCGCCGGCGATCCGCTTCGGTTCGACGTGGTGCCGCAGACTCTTTCGCTGACCACCATCGGCACCCTGCGAGCGGGCGAGCTCGTGAACTTGGAGCACGCGGCCACCGCGGCCACGCTGATGGGCGGGCACATCGTGCAGGGTCACGTGGACGGCGTCGGGCGCGTCCTCGCCGTCGGCACCGAGGGTGGCGAATGGCGCACGCGGATTGCGGCGCCCGAGGCGATCCTAGAGCATGCCGTCGAGCGCGGCAGCATCGCGGTGGACGGCGTGAGCCTGACGCTCGCGCGGGTCGGCGACGGGTGGTTCGAGGTGGCCCTGATCCCCGCCACGCTCGCCAAGACCACGCTGCGCGACCGCGTGGCGGGCACGAGCGTCAACCTGGAGAGCGACGTGCTGGCGAAGATGGTGGCCGAGCGGGTTCGTCGAGCGCTGGCGGCGGCTTCGCCACGCCCATGACGCGCGCCATCGCCCCTTCCGGGAACGTGGACAGGCGCTCCACCAGCCGGACACGGCTCTCGATCTCGAACGTGCGGGACTGCGCGATGCGCGACTCGGTCTCCGTGAGCTCGCGTTGCAGGCGCAGGAACGCGGCATCGGCCACCAGCACCGGGTAGCGCTCCGCGAGGACGCGGAACACCCCGTCGGAGGCGGCACCGCGTCTCAGTTCGGCGACCGCCTGCTGGACGGTCCGCTCATGCACCGCCAGACCCTGGGTGACGGCCACGAGATTGGGCACGAGGTCCGCCCGCCGCCGCAGCTCGACGTCCACCAGGCTCGCCGCGCGCTCCCAGCGCTGGCGGACGCGGACCGCGCCGTTACGCACCATCAGCGCCCAGATCACGGTGGCCACCATCGCGTAGATCGCCACGCCGACGCCGGCGCCGATTCCCATCACGGCATCGTGCGAGAGCCCCCATCGTCCCGTGATCACCGAGGCAACCGCCAGGGCCGCGCCCGTCGCGGCGAGGGGGAAGCCAGCCAGCAGCGCGAGCACGCCGCCCACGCTCGCGCAGCCGCGGTGGGACGACTCGCCCTTCATGGAGACCATGAAGACGCCTTCCTCGCCGCCGGAGCCGATCTCGAGCGCATCGCCCTGCGCACCGATGCGCGCGTTGCCCATGATCCACACCTGGGACCCCACCGGCACGGCCGACTCCGAGAAGGTCCGGACGCCGGTGCTTCCACGGACCGTGCGGTCGGGTGCCTTGCTGGAATAGAGCGGGTCGTCGCGCCCCACCGACCGGGACAGCGTGGACACGTTGGTCCACGAGGCCCCGGTGGCACGAACGACGACTCGGCCCGTCGGGTCCACCAGCCAGAAGTCGCAGGATCCGCCCCCCGAGGCCACCACGTCGCGACCATGCACGGTGCGCTGTCGCGTCTTGCCCTTGGAGTCCCGGTAGGTCTCCGTGCGCCGCCAGTGTTCGGCCACGCTCCAGGCGTGCTGCACGCACGGGGTGCCCGTCAGCCCGGCCTCCAACGGGTCGGCGCGTTCCACGGTGCCCGCCGTCTCGGTGAGTCCCACGAACACCCCGCGCACGGGCACCGTGGGAACGTCGCGGAGCAGCCGCACGAACCGGCTCTGGCTCCGCCACGCCGCCAGGCAGAGGATGCTCAGCACGCCCGTGATCGCCAGTGCACCCAGTGCCGCGCCGGGTTCCAGCGGCGCGTCCCCCTGCGCGAGCATCATCCCGCGCCGCCTCCTGCGCGGGCTCGTTCGACCACCAGCAGCGTGACGTCGTCCGCCTGGTGCACGCTCCCAAACTGCATGTCGATGCGGCGTCCGACCTGCTCGACCAGCGTGGCCGCGTCCGGGGCGGCCCGGACGGCCGCGAACTCGTCGAGGTAACGCTTGGAGGGCAGTCGCGCGTGGCGATCCCCGGACGGATCGCCCGGGAACGCCTGCTCGAACCCGTCGGAGTGCAGCAGCAGGCGGTCGCCGGAGCCGAGCGAGAAGCGGACCTCCGGGTACTCCTCGCCGTCGAACACGCCGAGCAGGCCGCCCTCGCTCTCGATGAGCTCCATGGTGCCGTCGGCGCGGATCACGGCCGGAGCGGGATGCCCCGCGCTTGCCATGCGCACGTCGCCGGTGTCGGTGTCGATCACGGCGTAGATCGCCGTCGCGAAGCGGGTCGTGCTGCCCTGGTGCGCGACCATCTCGGCGTTGATCCGCGCCAGCGCCTCCGACGGCGGCACGATGCGGTACGTGCCCCGGCCGATGTCCTTGGCGGGCAGGCCTCGGCAGATCACCATGGTCAACAGCGCCGCCGGCACGCCATGGCCGACGGCATCGGCCAGGAACACGCCCAGGTGGCGTTCATCGAGTCGGACCACGTCGTACACGTCGCCAGACACCCAGCTGGCGGGGCGCCAGAACACGCCCACGCCGAAGTCGCGCATCGATGGAAACTCGCGCGGCAGGAACTCGCGCTGGACCTGTGCGGCCAGCTGCAGTTCGTCCTGCATGCGAGCCACCTCGCCGCGCAGGCCTCCGTTGAAGCGCGTGGCCACCGACAGTTCGCCCAAGAGGCGCGTCAGGTCGCGTTGGCGCGAGAGCATCCCGCGCAGCACGGCGGTGACGGTGGCGTCGTCCGCGTCCCAGGGTTCCACCGCCCCGCCGCGGGGATCGGGGCGGCCGCTGGCGCCGGCGGGGGCCATGACCAAGGTGGCCACGCGTGCGTCCTCGGCGGCATCGAGCACCGCGGACAGGCCGTCGGGGGCGTCGTCGGGGGCGAGCGCGATCACCAGGGCCGCCGCGTTGGGGGCGATGCCCTGCGCCGCCAGTTCCGGAAGCGGCGTCGTGATGCCCACGATTCCGCCGCCGACCCCGGCGGGCACGGCCGCGGCCAGGCGGACGGCCCGATCGCGCGCCTGCGGCGTGTGCGCGATCACCACGCGCGCGTCATTCATCGGATCGCCGCCTTGAGGGCCGCCAGGTCAACCTCGAGACGGTCCTGCGTGCGGATACCGAGCTCTGCCGCGCGTCCGGCACGCAGCTCGATCGCGAACTGCGCCGGAAGCAGGCTGGAGTAGCGGGGAAGGCGTGCCTCGTAGTACTGCTGGGGTTCGCCCTCGAACTGCGGTGGTTCCTTGCGCATGGTGTGCACCGCGGTCACGTACCCGAGCGGATCGAGATAGACGATGTCCATGTCGATCACGCAGTCCTTCATCCAGAACCCGCGCAACTGAGCATCAGGAAAGGCGAAGGCCATGCCGCCGTCCACCGGTATTTCGGTGACCCCGCCGAGCCCACGCTGCCGCGTCGGGTCGCTGGCCGACACGGTGAGCGTGAACGGCTGGCCCTTGATGGTGGTCTTCCACGGGCCGCCGTCGGCGACGGGCGCCTCGCACGCGGCGAGCCCGGCCACGGCCACGATCAGGACGGCCGCGCGGGCGCGGGAGCGGAGCCCTGCAGCCAGCCGAACGCCCGGTCGCAGAGGGCGGAGGGCGCGGAGCGGGTGCGTCGATGCCATTCGCGCAGGATAGGTGCGTCGATGGCGTTGCGGAACTCATCGGGGGTGCACGGGCGCGCCTCGCGCTCGCCGGTGATCCACCAACGCACCAAGCCCCGCACGCGGCCGGGATCGGCGCCCGATTCGCGCAGCCCCCGCAGCGATGCGCTTCCGTGCCGCTTGGCGAGCCGTGCGCCGCCGCGATCCACCACCAGCGGCAGGTGCCACCATGCGGGCGGCCGTGCACCGAGCGCGCGATGGATCCTCGCCTGGATCGCCGCCGACGGGAGCAGGTCGTCGCCGCGCACCACGTCGGTGATGCCCTGCAGCGCGTCGTCCACGGTCACCGCCAACTGGTACGCGGGAACCCCCGCCTTGGTCCACACGATGCAGTCGCCCTCGGTCTGCGACGGGTCGATGCGGTGGACGCCTGCCACGCGGTCATCGACGACCTCTTCGCCGGGATCGGTGCGCAGTCGGTGGTTGGTCAAGGGATCGGTGAAGGCCCAGTCCGGGCCGGGCCGCGGCCGCAGCGCGGCCGGGAAGGGGCGGTGGCCGTCATCTGCGTGCGGGGCGCCCAGCGCGAGCGTGGCTTCGCGCACCTCGGCGCGGGACATCGGGCTTCGGTAGACGAGACCCTGCGCGGCCAGGCGCGCCATGGCGTCGACGTACGCCGGCATCCTCTCCGACTGCCGGATCGCCGGACCATCGTGGTCGATGCCGAGCCATGCCAGGTCCGCTTCGGCGCCGACGTCGCCGGCGGCACGCGTCCGTTCGGCATCAAGGTCCTCGATGCGGAGCACCAGCTCCCATCCGAGGTTGCGCGCGAGCGCCCAGTTCACGAGGAACGTGGCCGCGTTGCCCACGTGGAGCGGGCCGGTCGGCGACGGCGCCAGTCGTGATCTCGGGCGTGTGCGGGCAGCATCCACGGCAGGCACGGTATCCTCGTTCGCATGGTCAAGATGCCCGATGCGGAAGTGGCCGAGCGTCTGGCGGCGATGCCCCGGTGGGCCCGGCGCGACGACGCCATCGAGCGCACGTGGGAGTTCCCCGACTTCGTGCACTCCATGCGATTCGTGCAGGCGGTGGCTGCCGAGGCCGAGCGCGTCCAGCACCACCCGGACATCACCGTTCGCTACTCACGCGTCACCCTGACGCTGAGCACGCACGATGCCGCCGGGATCTCGGTGAAGGACTTCGACTTCGCGGCATGGGCCGACGCCAACGCGCCCGCCGCCGGCGCTCGCGGCTGACGTCGCGCTCCCGGCCTGCGGCGCCCCGATCATCCCCCGAGCGCGGTTCGCACCGTGCGCGCCCGCGCGGCGCGCTCGTCGTCGTCGCTGTCGATCGTGGGGTCCGCCGCGCGCAGGTGTGCCGGTTGGGCCTGGATCGTCAGGCGGTTCAGCGTCTCCAGCGCGACGTCCGGCACCAGTCCGACGCACACGCCGAGCCGGACCGTCGACAGCTGCTTCACCGCCTCGTCGAGCCCAAGGAGCCGCGCCGAGCGCAGCAGCGCCAGGCCACGGAACACGCGGTCCTCAAGGAGCAGGCGTTGCCGGTCCAGCAGCACGCGCCGCGCCTCCCGTTCCCAGGTGACCAACGCGGGCATGATCCTGCCCGC
>JBJOIF010000015.1:0-11570 GCA_046047335.1 Planctomycetota bacterium
TGGGCATGGAAGCCGCCACCCCGGTCGTAAGGGGGCGGGCCGCAACCCAACCGCCCGGACCACGCCCGGGCCGATCGAACCGAACGCCCCCACGCTGCGTATAGGCAAGGCGTGGGGCAACGCGGGAGCACCCCGCAGGATGGAGGCGGACATGAGCGATTCACTCCCCAAGCCACTGCCGTCGATCACCGCGCTGCGCGCGCACCTGAAGCTCCTCGAGCGAGGGGTCAACGACGCCCGCACGCGCCGCGTCGGGCCGAGCACGCCGCCCACCCCGCCGGCGCCCGCGACGCGACCGATCATCGCTGAGCCACGCGCGACCGCACCCACGGCATCGACCCACCAGGGCAGCTTCCGCCTCCCCGCAGCCCAGGCTGCCGAACAGGCGAGCGGCAAGCCCAAGGCCAAGGCGAAGTCCGTGACCGACTTCTCCGCCTTCTTCGACGGCGTGCAGCAGCAACGCGCCGCCAGCTGACGGCGCGCGTCCAGAAGCGGCCGCGCCAAGCGAGTTCGCGGCCGAAGGCCGTGCCTGTCTGAGCGACTGCGGCCGCTGGCGACTGGCGCGCGTCCAGAAGCGGCCGCACCAAGCGAGTTCGCGGCCGCAGGCCGTGCCTGTCTGAGCGACTGCGGCCGCTTCTGGACGCATCCCACGCACGCGCGCCTCTCGTACCATCCGCCGGATGCGCCCTGAATCGCTGCAGTTTCTGCGGACCCTCCTCGATACGCCCAGCCCGTCCGGGTTCGAACGCGACGGACAGCGCGTCTGGTTGGAGTACGTGCGCGCCAACGGCGCCACGCGCACCTGGAACGACGCCTACGGCAATTGCTTTGCCGAGCTCGCCCCGACCACGCCTGCCCCCGGACCGCGCGGCACCCCGTTCACGGTGGCCGTGTGCGGGCACGCCGACGAGATCGGCGTGATGGTCAACCACATCGACAGCAACGGATTCGTGTGGTGCCGCGCGATCGGCGGGATCGATGCGGGTTCCATCGTCGGCAAGCGGCTCAGCTTCCGGTCGTCGGTGCCGGGCGTCGCGGACCCCGTGCCGGGGCTGATCGGCGCCACCGCCATCCACCTGCAGGACCGGACCGGCGAGCCCAAGGTGCGCAAGATGCACGAACTGTTCGTGGACATCGGTGCAAGCAACGAGGCTGAGGCGCGGGCCAAGCTGAACGTCGGCGATCCCGGCACGTTCATGGACTCGAGCATGATGCTCGGCGAGCACCTGATCGTGGCGCGCGCCCTCGACAACCGGATCGGCACGTGGGTGGCCGCCGAGACGCTGCGGCTCTGCGCGCGGATGCCGTCGCGGAGCGTCCGCGTGGTGGCGGTGAGCACCGTCCAGGAGGAGGTTGGGCTCCACGGCGCATCGATGATCGCCGAGAGCCTTCGCCCCGACGTGGCGCTGGTCACCGACGTCGGGCACGCCACCGACAGCCCCGGCATCACCCACGCGCAGCACGGCCAGTTCAAGATGGGCGCCGGACCGAAGATTGCGCTCGGCGGGGCCATGCAGCCCGAAGTCACCGCGCGTCTCCTGGAGACCGCGCAACGGCTGGAGATTCCACTGCAGCGTGCTGCTACACCAGGGTCGAGCGGCACGGACACCGACTCCATCTTCCTGGCGGGAGGCGGCATCCCGTCGGGATTGCTCAGCTTCCCGATCCGGTACATGCACACCACCGTCGAGATGGGAGACCTGCGTGACCTCGAGCGCATCCCGCAGGTGTTCGCGGGCTTCTGCGACGGGCTCGACGCCGGCGCGCGCTTCGCTCCCGCGCTGTAGGCCCACGTCCACCGCACGACCGGACCGCTGCGCGAAGTCTCCTCGTGCGGCGGGTATCCTCGCCCGGCACCGATGATCCAGTTCCTCTCCATCGCATTCCGGAACATGCGGACGGTGGGCACGATCTGCCCCAGTTCGCCGATGCTCTCGAAGGCGCTGTGCGAGGTGGTCCGGGATGCCCCGTCCCCCCGCCGCGTGCTGGAAGTCGGCCCGGGCACCGGCCCGGTCACCCGCGAGATCCTGAAGCTGTTGCGCGCGGGAGACCAACTGGACATCGTGGAACTGAGCGCGGAGTTCTGCCAAGACCTCGAGCGCAACGCCCTCGGCCGATGGCGCGCGGCGAATCCCGGGCATCCGGCCCGCGTGACCCTGCACAACGCGTCGATCCTTGACGTGCCGCTGCCCACGGCGCCGTACGACTGCATCGTCTGCGGGTTGCCGTTCAACAACTTCGACAGCGAACTGGTGGAAGCGATCATGCGCCGCATGCTTGAGCTTCTCCGGTCGGGCGGCGAGCTCTCGTACTTCGCGTACGTCGGCGCCAAGACGGTCAAGCGGTCGATCGCCGATCAAGACGGTCGGCGCAACCTCGACGCCATACGCCGCATCGAGCGGGACCTGCACCTCACGCACTCGGGAAGCAGCCGCATGGTGCTCGCGAACTTCCCGCCCGCCTTCATGCGCCGACTGCGCAAGCCGTGAAGGAAGTCCAGGACCACTACTTCAAGCTCGCCAAGGAGGAGGGCTACCGGGCCCGCAGCGCATACAAGCTGCTGGAGATCGACGAACGGTTCCGGATCCTGCGGCCAGGCTCGCGCGTCCTCGACCTCGGGGCATGCCCGGGAAGCTGGACGCAGGTGGCGGCACGCCGCGTGGGCGAACGGGGCACGGTGGTCGGGATCGACCTGAAGCCGATCGATCGCCGCGGCCTCGGCCCGAACGTCCACGTCATGCAGGGCGACGTGCATGCGCTGGTCCGTGAGGACCTTCCCGAGGCGATGCAGGGCCGGCTGTTCGATGCCGTGGTCAGCGACATGGGCCCGGACACGAGCGGCGTCCCGATGGCCGACAGCGCACGCAGCGTCCAGCTCTGCCACGCCATGCTCGACCGGCTGCCGTTCCTGCTGCGCACGGGCGGAAACGCTGCCATGAAGGTCTACGAGGGCGCCGACTACCCCGAGCTCCTCCGGCGCGCGCAGGCCATGTTCGACGAAGCCCGTGGCTTCAAGCCCAAGGCGAGCCGCGCCGAGAGCGTCGAGATGTTCATCGTCTGCCGCGGTTACCGGGGTCCCTCCAAGGACACCGAGCCGGTCCGTGACCCGTCGCTTCCCAAGGGAAAGCCGAGTGCGGGCTGGGGATCGGGCAGGTAGGCGTGCGCCTCAGCCGCGCAACGCCGCGAGTCGCCGGCCCGCTTCCTCGACCGCCTCGCGCGAGTTGAAGGCGCTGATCCGGAAGAAGCCCTCGCCGTGGCGACCGAACCCCGCGCCCGGGGTCACCACCAGCTGCGCCTGGTGGAGCAACAGGTCGAACGCCTCCCAGCTGCCGAGCCCATGCGGGCACTCCACCCAGACGTACGGCGCATGCTCGCCACCCCAGGTGCGGAGTCCCTGCGCGATGCACGACTCGCGCAGGACGGCGGCGTTGCCCATGTAGAAGTCGATGAGCCGTTGCATCTGCGCGCGCCCCTCGGGCGTGCACAGCGCGGCCACACCGCGTTGGACGGGCCAACTGACGCCGTTGGAGCACGTGGCCCAACGCCGGCTCCAGAGCTGGTGCAGCGGCACGCGCTCGCCGGACGACGTTCGGCCCTCCACCGCCTTCGGGACCACGGTGTAGCCGGCGCGAACACCGGTGAACCCCCCGTTCTTCGAGAAGCTCCGGAACTCCACCGCGCAACGGTCGGCCCCGGGCACCTCATACACCGAGCGCGGCAGTGCCGGATCGCGCACGTACGCCTCGTACGCGGCATCCCAGCAGATCAGCGCGTCGTGCTCCAGCGCCCACTTCACCCACCGCTCGAGCCTCGGGCGGTCGATCATCGCCCCCGTCGGGTTGTTGGGGAAGCACAGGAACGCCACGTCCACGGGCGTGACCGGCGGCTCGGGCACGAACCCGTTCGACGGAGTCGCAGGGAGATAGGTGATGCCCTCGTAGCCGCCGCCCGCGATGGCGGGTCCCGTGTTGCCCTGCATCACGTTGTTGTCGACGTACACCGGGTACACCGGATCGCACACGGCGATGCGATTGCCGCCGTGGCCAGGGGTGCCCGCCGCAAGGATCTCGAGGAACGCGCTTGCGTCGGGCTTGCTCCCGTCGGAGAGGAAAATCTCGTCGGGCTGGATCGGCAGCCCGCGGGAGCGGAAGTCCACCTCGCAGATCGCCTCGAGCACGAATCCGTGCCCGGTCGCCGGCCCGTATCCGCGGAACGACTCCCGGCGCGCCAGTTCGTCCACGCCGGCGTGCATCGCGGCGATCGCCGCCTCGGGAAGCGGCTCGGTGACGTCGCCCACGCCGCAGCGGATCACGCGCGGGGCAAGCTCCGGATGCGCCGCCGTGAACGCGGCCACGCGGCGGCCGATCTCGGGAAAGAGGTAGCCGGCGGCCAGCTTCAGGTAGTGCTCGTTGATCAGCGGCATGTGGTGACCGTGGCCGGCGGCGTCAAGGGTGCTTGAACAGCGAACCCGCTTCCATCGGGTTGTCGACCACGCTCACCAGCACGCCGGCGTCCACGTTGCGGAGCAGGAAGCGGTTGCCGCAGTCGCCGAGCGTGGCATGGAGCGTGTCGTGGTCGTTGCGTCGGTCGAGCACGCGCCAGTCGCCCTTCTCGATGCGCGTGGCCACCTTGCCATTGACGCACTCCACGTCGAACCGACCGCACGTGCCCAGGAAGGCGCGGATCACGATGTCCGCCCCACGGTTGACCACGGTCACGTCCTCGCTGATCGCCCACGGCGTGAACATGCGCACCTCGCCATCGGTGGTGTGGATGTCGGCGCCGCCGCGGTTCTCGTACACGTGGACTTTGCCGTCGCGGGTGCGCACGCGCACGCGGCGCACCTCGGGCAGGTCGATCTCGATTTGCGTGCGGTGAAGGAATGCCTCGGGGTGGTCGCTCGCCCCACGGACCACCAGGCGTGGCACGTCGCCGCCACGGACGATCTCCGCGCGGACGTCCACGCGATCGATGGATGCGGCAGCCTCGTCCTTTCGGTCGTGGCCGTGCCGCGCCAGCACGTCGACGTTCAGGAGCACCTGGTCCTTGGTGTCTCGCCCGCCGCGGATGACCACGTCGCCGGAGAAGGTCTCCACGTCGACGTCGATGATGCCGTCCACCGGGAGCGCGTAGCGGCGCTCCTGGCGCTCCGCCCCGTCGAGCGTGGCATGGATGGCGCCGCCGGCCCGCGAGAGCCCGCGCTCGAGGTCGCTGTGGCCGGAACACCCCTGCAGCGCCGCCGATGCCACGACTGCCGCGGCGACCGAGAACACGGGAGTGGCCGGGACGCGGCGTCGCTTGGGCGCGGTCATCGGGGCATTCTACGATGCCACCATGCTCACCGCGCTGATGCTCACGATGGCCGTCCAGGCCACCGGCGCCTCGGACGCGGTGCACGTCACGCTCCCCGATTCCAAGGCCGCCCTCTTGGCGGGCGGCCCGACCGGTGGACGGATGATCCTCTTCCTGATCGAGGATGGGGCACTGGACGGTTCAGCGCCGATCGAGGCACCGTTCTTCTCGGCGCCGCAGCCGATGATGTCGGTGTCGGTCGACGCGCTGGTGCCGGGCAAGCCCGTGGTGATCGATGATGGTGCCGTCTCGTTCCCGGGCGCGCTCTCCTCGCTCGAGGGCAGGTTCCGAGTGCAGGCGCTCTTCGACCGAAGCCGTACCGAGCGAGGGCACCTGGTCCCGGGCAACCTGGTGACGTCCCAAGGCGTGCTCGACCTGCGTGCCGACCGCGTCGACCGGCTCGAACTCGACCTGACCGAAGCGCTCCTGCCCGAGCCGCGCGCCGACCTGCCCAACCTGCGCTGGTTCGAGGTCAAGAGCCAGGTGCTCACCGGCCCGACCGGGGAGCCGGTCACCCTTCGAGCGGGCGTGGCGCTGCCGCCCGGCTGGGAAGACCCCAACCACCGGCGCCGCATGTTCCCCGCGGTGTACGTGATCCCTGGATTCGGGGGACGCTGGACCGGGGCGGACACGTTCGCCCGGATGCTGGCGACTCCCGGAAGCGATGCGCTGGTGGCGCAGGCGGCGTGGATTGTGCTCGACCCGGAGTGCCCGCTCGGGCACCACGGCTTCGTTGACAGTGCCGCCAACGGGCCGTGGGCGCGCGCGCTGGTCACCGAGCTGATCCCGGCCCTGGAACGCCAGTTCCGCCTGATCCGCCGCCCCGAGGCCCGGCTGCTCACCGGGCACTCCAGCGGCGGTTGGAGCGCACTCTGGCTGCAGCTCACCCATCCGGAGACGTTCGGGGGGTGCTTTGCCAGCGCCCCAGACCCGGTGGACTTCGCGCACTTCCAGACTGGCGACATCTACCGCGACGTCTCCATCTTCGTGAACGCCGAGGGTCGCGACCGACCTTCATACCGCGTGCCGGTCGCGCCGGGCATCGACCGCACCCGGATGACCGTCCGGCAGGAAGTCGGCATGGAGCGCGTCCTCGGGCCGCGGCGCGACAGCGGCGAGCAGTGGGACGCCTGGAGCGCCATGTGGAGCGCGGTCGATCCCGCCACCCGACTGCCGAGGCCGCTCTTCGACGCCGAGACGGGCATCATCGATCGCGAGGTCGCCACCGCCCAATGGTCGCGATTCGACATCGCGCGACTGGTCCGCGCCGATCCCGCGCGCTTC
This sequence comes from Planctomycetota bacterium, assembly GCA_046047335.1. GTDB lineage: Bacteria > Planctomycetota > Phycisphaerae > Phycisphaerales > SM1A02 > UBA966. The sequence goes on from JBJOIF010000015.1 coordinate 6,637, forward strand.
GTCCCGATCCTGCGCACCCGGGTCCGCCTCCTGTGCGGCGAGCGCGACGGGTTCTTCCTCGAGCGTGCGGTGCGATCCCTCGGACAGGCCGTCGATGCCGCCGTCGCTGCGCGAGCCGCTTCGATCGACCCGCCCTTCCCGGCCGGCCCCGGCTACATCACCGTGGTGCCCGGCGAGACCCACGACACCATGGCCACCAACGCGCTCCTGCGCTGGCATCCCGAGATGCGCAAGCACCTGGCCGAACATGGACTCGACTGACCTCGGGCGGCCGTCGCCGCGATCCCTGAGAAACATCGATACCGCCGCTCACACGCCAGGAACACCACCATGATCCATCGTCTATCGCTCATCGCCCTGGCCGCTGCGTTCCTTCTGTCCGTCACCGCACCCAGCAGCGCCCAGTTCATGTTGGGCGGGGACGAGCGGGCGCGCGCCGTGATGTCGACCCGCCAATTCGACCGCCTGGTGGCGGAGCTGGCGCTCGACGACGCCCAGCGCGAGATCGCCGCGTCGCTCTTCGACGATGCGCAACCCAAGATGTTCGCCGCGAAGGCCGAGGCCGACCGTGCGATCCGCGCGAGCGGGATCTTGGATCGCTCGCCAGAGGCAGAGGCCCGTCGGGCCGACGCGCGCCGGGCCCAGCGCGCCGCCCTCGGCCGGCAGCTCGATGAGTTTTGCGCGTCGCTCGCGGCGATCATCCGCCCCGATCAGCGCGAGTCGCTCGAGCGCGAGCGACTGGCCTTGAAGCGCAGCATGACCATGGGCACGGCACCCAATCGGATGCTGTCGTCGACGCTGACGGCCGACATCGAGGACGCCGTGCGGGCGGCAGACGTCAGCCCCGAGCAGCGGACCGCCGCGTATCGCGCACTCGCGCCCTATCGCCAGGCACTGGCCGCCGCCTTGGCCAAGGCCGTGGACGGCGCGGCCGACGATGGCATTTCCGCGGCGGCAAGTGCCCACCGACAGGCGCTGCAGGCTCTGGAACCCGCGCTCGACCCCGATGCCTTCCGGCTCGTGGCGGCCGAGGCACTCCGCCGCGTCTGGCCCATGGCGGGTGCCGACCCATCCAGCCCGGCACGGGTGTTCCGCCAGTTGCTGGCCGACCAGGCCCTGGCCGAGTCCCATGCCGCCATCGCCGAGGCCCGCACCGCGTGGTGGAAGGCGTGGTGGACGTCGTCCCTTCGGCTGACGCCGTTCTTCGACCGCGGGGCGCGCCTGAAGGACCCGGAGGCCGCGGCCGTCCGCGCCGAGCGCGAAGCCGCCGACCGACAGGCATGGAAGGCCTTGGCCGATCTGGTGCCCGCGAGGCGCGAGTTCTTCCTCGAGCGCGCCGACCTGACGGGCAAGCAGGCCACGCCGTTCATGCTGTTTCCCATGGCGAGCGAACCCTCGCTTCCCTCCGCCGACGGCGCCGCCCCCACTCCCGTGGAGGGCGTTCCCCAGCCCATGACCGCCACGTTCACGATCAGCGCCGCCACGGTCGAGGTCTCCGGTGCGGAAGACGGCGGCGAGCCTGCGGACACCGTGATCGTCGGCGGCACCGCACTCGAGGCAGGCGGTTCCATGATGGTGTTCACCGGCGAAGGCGGCGCGGACGGCGTGGTCGGCGTTGACCTCGACTTCGATCCGCAGGCGATGGCGGAGCGAGAGCTCATCGGCAACGCGCGACTTCCCGACGCCATGACCGCGGACGAGGCCCGTCGGGCGATCCGTGCGCTCGGCGGGCAGGCCGATGCCCCCGCCCTCATGGCGCTGGTCGACGACTATCGCTCGTCCATGGCGACCCGCCGGAGCGAGGTGCAGGCGGCGCTGAAGGAGAAGCTCGCCGGCCAGATGGTGAATTGGGGCGGACAGGTGAGCATCGCCTTCGACGGCGCGGGTGGTCCCGGCCAGGCCGCGGCCGCCGCGCCGCCCGCCGACGCACCTGAAGTCGGCATCGACGCGATCCGCGATGCACTCGGGATGCTCGATGCGTGGGAATCGGAACTGGCCGCGCGCGACGACGAGTTCCTGGCCTCGGTGGCGGCCGTCACGGGCGCCAGCGAACTGGATCTCCGCTACGCGCAAGAGCGGCGCTCCGCCGCGCGCGTCACGCAACTGGTGTATCCGAGCGCCTTCACCATGGACATGATGTCCGACCCGACCCTTCGGCTCGACCCGATGGACGCCATCGACGGCGCCGCGCTCGCGAATGCGGAAGTGGCCAGGGTGCGTGACGCACTCCGATCGTGGTCGCCGCTGGCGCTCGCGCAGGCTCGCGCCCGCCGTGCGGTGGCGCGGGAGTGTGCGCTGGAGCGCATCCAGCTCGAACGCGAGCAGGTCAAGTCCAGCGTGGGCCTCGCCGAGCGGATGCAGCAGGCCGACTCCGCTGAACCCCTGGCCATGCCCGCCGACGATGTCGACTTCGAGCGCCTCATGGCCATCGAGCGCCGGATCGGCGACGCCGACCGCAGCGTGCGCGCCCAGGCGCTGGCGGGCCGGGACGCCGCAGAAGCCGTGCTCGATGCGGACGCCCGTGCCCGCTTCCACTCCGCGTGGCTGAACCTGGCGCAACCCCGAGCCTATCGCGATCGCGAGGATGCGACGCCCGCGATCGACCGGGCACGCGCGATGGAGACCCTCACCCCCGGGCAGCGGTCATCGCTTGATGCCCTGCGCTCCGCACACGCCGGCGAGTGGCGCAGCGTCAGCGACCGACTGGCCGAGCTGATGCTCGAGCAAGAGCAGCGCGGAGGACTCGTCGTCGATGCCGACGGTCGCCAACGACTGGAGCAGTTGGTGCTCTCCGGGCAACTGATCGGTGACATGCAGTTCGAGCGCACCGAACTCGACGGCCGCACGCTGCGCCGCCTGCGCTCGGTGCTCACGCCGGAACAGGCGCGCGAAATCCCAGCGCTGAACCGGAAGGTCAGCCCCGCGCCCATTCGGCCGGGACTGATCCAGCTGTCGCCATGATGCGGCTGTGGATTCCGCCCCGGCCCTTCCACTCGGTGATCACCTGCATCCACTCCGGCTGCATGGCCGCAGCCAGGTCGTCGCGCATCCGGTTGGTCACGGCCTCGTAGAAGATTCCCTCGTTGCGGAAGCTCTGGTGATAGAGCTTGAGGCTCTTCAGCTCCACGCACTTCGCGGCGGGACGGTAGCGCAGGATGATCCGACCGAAATCGGGGTGGCCGGTCTTCGGGCACGTCGAGGTGAACTCCTCGTTGACGTGCTCGATCACGAACGGCACCGTGGTCGGCGCGGGAAAGCACTCCAGGAGCGATGCATCGGGCATGGCCGAAGCGTATGCCGAGCCGCCGCCCACGTGGCGGGCGGGTTCAGGGCTTCCAGTCGCGGAGCAACCGGGCAACCTGCGGCTGGCCGGGCGCAAGCTCCAGGCTGCGTTCGAGGGCTCGACGGGCTTCCTCGCGCGCCGTGCCGTCGAGCCGGTCGCTGAGGATCCACGCGTTGAGCGCACAGACGCCCACGCCGTTCCACGCGACCACGCTCGCCGGATCCTGTTCCGTGGCAAGGCGGTAGCCCTCAATCGCGCGGTCGTAGTCGCCGGCACGGAACGCCAGCCGCGCGGCACGCTCGCTTGCGGGCGCCGAGGGCCAGCGGCGCGCGAACTCGCCGGATGAACTCGCCGCCTCGGCCCAGCGCTCGCTCGCCTCGTACGCCGACACCAACCGTTCGAGCGTGGCGTCCGAGACCTCGCCCATCGCCACGGCCTCCTCGAGGGCCGCCACCGCATCGGCGTTTCGCCCGGCCGCCAAGTAGGCGGCACCCAGCCGGGTCCACGATGCGGCGTCCGACGAGGCATCGACGCACAGGCGCTCCAGGAACGGCAGCGCCGCGGCCTGCTGCCCCTGCCGGTCCAGCGCATCCGCGATGCCGGCCATGGCCCGCATGTCCGCGGGCTGAACCTTGAGGGCAGCGCGGTAGTTGGCCATGGCCTCGTCGTCGCGACCAGCCTCGGCGTGCACGTCGCCGAGTCCCACCAGCGCATCCACGTTCCGGGGGTCGGCACGGACCGCCTGTTCGTAGGCACGCTGCGCGGCACGCAGGTCGCCCTGTGCTCGAGTCGTGCGTGCCACGCCCAAGTGGGCCTCCACCAACCGGTCGCCGTCGGCAAGGATGCTCCGGAAGCCTGCCAAGGCCTCCTGGTAGTCGCCGCGGGCCTCCACCTCGCGCGCCCGGCGGATGGCGTCCGACTGCTCGGGCGTCGGCTCCTCGGCGACGCCCGAGCGCATCGCGGCGACTTCGCCCTCGGGCTTTGCCCACGGGCGGCATCCAGTCATCGCGGGCACCGAGACGCACGCGGCCGCCAGCAGCACCAGCGCGCGCAGCCATGCGGCGTTGGCGCGATCCGGATCGCGGCCGCGCAACCGGCCCTCCTTGGGGGTCTCCATGATCGCCGGCACGTGGCGCAGGGCCCGCGCGTGGGCCAAGTGCGCAAAGCACGCGGTGCCGCACGTTCCCATGCCGAGATGCTCGTGCCGGTCGAGGTGCGATCCGATCGCGCCCTTCGAGTCGTTCACGTGCAGCACACGCACGCGGTCGATGCCCACGGCGCGTCCCAGCCGGGACCAGAACGACCGGGCTCCCGCGGGTGTCGACATGTCATGGCCATACGCGCTCGCGTGGCACGTATCGATGCAGAGCGCCACGCGCTCGGGCTCGCCGACCGATTCCAGGATCATCGCCAGGTGCTCCAGCGGACCTCCGAGGTTGGTACCGCTTCCCACGGTGTTCTCGATGCAGGTCACCGTGGCGTATCCGGCCGTCGCGCGGTGGATCGCATCGAGCTCCTTGGCGAGCCGCCGAATGCCCGCAGCCTCGTCGCCCGCGTCGCCCGCGGTGCCGAGGTGCGCGCCCGGGTGCATCACACAGCTCGGGATACCTAGCCGTTCGCAGCGCTCCACCTCCTCGACCTGCAGCGCACG
>JBJOIF010000016.1:0-3312 GCA_046047335.1 Planctomycetota bacterium
AGCCGCTCGATGACGGCGCAGGATGCTCCGCCAAGCCGGCTGCAGCGCGCCCGCGACCTCGTCGACGAGACGGTGGAGTCGCTCGGCGGCGACCGGGTCGGGCTCATCGAGTTCGCGGGGACGGCGTCGCTGCGTGTGCCGCTCACCCTCAACTACGGATCGTTTCGCCAGTCTCTCGCGGAGTTGCGCCCCCTGTCCGGGACGCGGGGCGGCACCGCACTCGCCAACGCCATCCGCATCGCCGCGGACAGCTTCCCGAAGGCGTCCGCGGGCAGCCGCGCCATCGTGATCCTCTCCGATGGCGAGGACCTGTCGTCGGGCGCCGAAGGCGATGACCCCGTGGCGGCGGCGCGCGAGGCCCTCGAGGCCGGCGTGCACGTGTACTGCATCGGGATCGGCGACCCCGTGGAGGGCGCGCGCATCCCGGTGTCGCGCAACGCCGAGGGCGTGCGCTACCTGGTGCACGAGGGCCAGGAAGTCTGGACCAAGATGGTGGAGTCGGCGCTGCGGGACGTGGCGATCGCCGGCGGCGGCGCGTTCCTGCCGGCGGGCACCGAACGGGTGGACATGGCCCGCGCCTACGCGCAGACCGTGGGAGCGCTCGAACGCCAGGAGTCGGATGCAGCCATCGTCACGCGGCGCACGCCACGATTCCAATGGCTCGCGGGCGCGGCGTTCGCGTGCCTGCTGGCGGGCGCGATGATCCCCGCGCGCCGCGCCATCCGTCAGGAGGATCGGCCATGACGATGATCGCCGCGTGCCTCGCGTGCGTGTTGGCCCTGGTCGCCCCACGGCAAGCGGCCGCTCCGAACGCCTCCGGGGCCCCCACTCCGGAGGATCCGGCCCAGGCGGCCAGCGAGACGGCGGTCCCTGCACCCGCTCCGTCCCCGGCCAGAGGCGTTCGCCCGGTCGATGAACTTCGCCGGGGCAAGGCACTGCTCGATGCCGGGGATGCCCCTGCGGCCGCGGAGGCGTTCCGCAACGCGGCAGAGGCGGATCCGGACTCGGCACTGGCCGTCTACAACCTCGGCGCGGCGCAGCACGCGCAGGGCCAGTTCCGCGAAGCCGCGGAGTCGTTCCGCCGGGCTGCCGAGATGGCCTCGTCCGGTGCCCAACCCGATCGCCGACTGGCCACCAACAGCGTGTACAACCGCGCGGCCAGCATGTACGCCGCCACGCGCACCGCGGCCGAGGCCGCCGACCGTGCCCGACGCGCGGCGGAGGGCGACCAACGCCCGGCCGATCCCGCACCTGCCGTAGACCCCAAGGAGCTTGAGCAGGCCATCGCGGATGCGCGGGAGGGCTTCACCGGGTTCCGTGACGCGGCGATCGCCGACCCCGCGGACCGGGAGTCGCGCGCCAACGCGGAGCAAAGCCGGATGCTGCTCCGTGCGCTCGAGGACCTGCAGCGGCAGCAGCAAGAACAGCAAGAGCAGCAAGACGGCGACGATCAGCAGCAACAGCAGGATCAACAGCAGCAACAGGATCAGCAGCAGCAACAGGATCAGCAGCAACAGCAGGATCAACAACAGCAGCAGGATCAGCAGCAGCAGCAGCAACAGGATCAACCGAAAGACCAACAGCAGTCGGACGGTGACCCCCAAGACGGCACCCAAGGGAAGCCAGACCAGCCCGAGGACAGGCCGCAGGACCAAGGGAGCAATCCCGAGGACCGACCGAACGAGCAGCCCAAGCCACCCGAGCCGCCCGCGGGCGAATCCCCGGACCCCGCGGAAGCGAAGGAACAACCACCGGCCGAGCCACCGCCGCCATCCGCTTCGGGCGCACGCGAGCAGATGTCCAAGGAGGAGGCCGACCGGCTCCTGCAGGCCGTGCGCGACCGCGAACGCCAGCGGCGCGCGGAGCAGGAACGCGCCGCCCAGCAAGCAATCGGACCGCGTCGTCCCCCGGCACGAGACTGGTGACCCCGATGAACACGACCTTCGCAACGATGCTGATTCATGCCGTGGTGGCGTTCATGGCGCTCGCCACCGCGCCGATCGCTCGCGCCGGCGACGTGCGCTTCGTGCCCCCTGCCCCGGAGGGATGGGAAGGCGTTCCGGTTCGCCTGCTCGTTGAGGTGCAGGATGCACGCGAGGCCGGCGCCCCGCAGGTGCCCGACATCCCGGGCGCCGCGGTGCGCGTGGTGGAACGTGGACGGCAGACCCGCCGGGAGTCGTTCAACAACCGCGTGCGGATTTCCGTCACGGTGACGTATGCGGTGGAGATCACGCCCAAGGAGCCGGGCGAGCTGGTCATCCCCTCGATCACCGTGTCCGCGGACGGGCAGGACTTCCGCAGCCCTCCGTTCATGGTCAACGTCCGACCCAGCGATGCGTCCGACCTGATGACCGCGGAGGTCTACGCGCAGACCCCGGAGGTGTACGTCGGCCAGCCGCTCGACGTGGTCTTGCGGATCGCCATCCGGCCCTATCGCGACCCCACCTACGGGCAACTCAACGAGACGCAGATGTGGGGCCTCGTGGACCTGCAGGGGAGCTCCTGGGGCATCTTCGAACCGGCGGTGGCAGAACTGGCCAGACGCAGCGCGGCACCCCGGAGCCACCAGGAACAGCGCGACGGCGAGATGCACTTTGTCTACGAGCTCACCGCGCGGGCGTGGCCGTCGCGCCCGGGCGTCCCCGACCTCGGCGACGTGCGCGTCCAGATGACGTACCCGCTGGCCCTCCGCGAGGCGCGATCGCTCTTCATGGAGGCGCAGCTGACCATCGCGGACGCGCGGCCGCTGTCGGTGGCGGCGGAGCCCCAAGGCATCCGCGTGCTGCCCGTGCCCGAGGAGGGGCGACCGCCGTCGTTCGCGGGCGCCGTGGGTCGCTTCGCGCTCGCGGTGGAGGCGCGCCCGACCGACGTGGCCGTGGGCGATCCGATCACGCTCACGCTCTCCATCGAGGATCGCTCCGGACGAGCGAACCTGGAGACCATCCTGCCGCCGCCGCTTGCGGACAACGCGGAGCTCAACCGGGACTTCCGGGTCCCGTCCGAGGCGCTCTCCGGCGTGGTCCAGGGCAACGCGAAGCGGTTCACGCTGACGATCCGCCCCGAGCGCGCCGGACTCGATCGCGTGCCGGCGATCGAGTTCGGCTACTTCGACCCGGACTCCCGGTCGTTCGAGGTGGCACGATCGGCGCCCGTGGCGATCACCGTCCGTCCGGCCGAGCGGATGGACCTCTCGCGGATCGTCTCCGCCTCCGGCTCCACCGCGGGCACGGCGGCGCCAATCGCCACGCAGCTCACGGAGCTTGACGGGGGCCTCGTGGCCAACAAGCCCGTGACCCCCGCGATCCTCGCCAT
>JBJOIF010000017.1:0-10916 GCA_046047335.1 Planctomycetota bacterium
GTAACGCTCCGGCAGCGCCTCTTCCGGACGCCGGTCCGGAAGCCACGCGAGGATCGCGAGCGTGCGCAGCACACGGGTGATCGCCGCGTCCGCCTCTTCCTTGCCGACGGCCCTCCGCACGAACGTCCACGTCCGCCCGTCGCCACGAAGCGTGAGCACCGCCATCCGCTCGCCGCGCGCCGGCCGCAGCAGGTCGGGATTCGGCGGGCCGTTGGCGGCATCGGCGTCCGTGAACCCGAGGTCGCGGCACATCGACCACAGGTACTGCACTTGGTCCTCGTACAGCCAACGCGATCGCCCGGGGCGCGTGGAGATGTCCACGAAGGGGCTCTCGTCGGCATGCAGCGATCCATCCGGCAGGAGCACGTACTTGGTCGGACGGTCCTGGATGGAGTTCAGGTCGGCCGCGCCGCGCCCGAGCATGACCGTGGCGTCGATCGCAAAGTCCGGCGGAAAGGCGCCATCGCGCAGCGCGGGCGAATCCGCGTCGGTGGGCTCGATGATCGCGACGGGCGGCGCCGCCATCGCAGGCGGGGTCTCCATGGGCTCCCCGGGCCCGGCGCAGGACACCATCGCCGCCCCGGCCAGGATGCCCATGACCACGCACGCGCCCGCCGCACCGCACACGCGTCGAGCAGCGCGCCGAATGGATGGGAGCCACGCGTCCTGCACTGCGCGGCGATGCTACCCTTCGGCCCTCCCGCATGCGCACCAGCGTCACCTGGATCAACGACTACCTCGATCGACCCGCGTCCGCCCAGGAGCAGGCCGAGTTGCTGACCGCCGCCGGCCTCAACTTCGACGGCGGCGACGTCGACGAGCACGGCGAGCACTGGCAAGAGATTGAGACGACCTCCAACCGCGGCGACTGCCTGAGCCACGTCGGTCTGGCCCGTGAGCTGTCCGCGATGAGCGGCCGGCGCCTCACGCCGCCGACGGCCTCGCCACGCGCCACCGGTGGCCCCGTGGCCTCGGCGCTGGCGGTGCGCAACGACGATCCGGACGCCTGCCCCCGCTACACCGCGCGCGTCATCACCGGGGTGACCGTCGGGCCGAGTCCCGAATGGCTGCAGCGACGCCTGCGCGCCATCGGTCAGGTGCCCCGGAACAACCTCGTCGACTGCACGAACTTCGTGCTCTTCGAACTTGGCCAGCCGACGCACGTGTTCGACCTCGACACCCTGCGCGGCGCTCAGCTCTCGGTGCGTCGTGCACGCCGCGGCGAGGGCTTCCTGCCGATCGGCGAGGGCGCCGCGGAGCTCACGCTCTCGGGCGGCGAACTGGTGATCGCCGACGCCGAGCGCCCCGTGGCGATCGCCGGGGTCAAGGGTGGCGCGGCCACCGCCGTCACCCCGACCACGCGCAACGTGGTGCTCGAGGCCGCAACCTTTGTTCCCGCCGCCGTGCGCGCCGCCAGTCGCGGCCTGCGCCTGGCGAGCGACTCGTCGTACCGGTTCGAGCGTGGCGTGCATCCCGCCGACATCGACGCGGCGGCCGATCGCCTGGCCGCACTCATCTTGGAGACCGCCGGCGGCACGCTCCTCGATGGCGTCCTCGAGGCGGGGGCCCCGCTTCCGCCGGCGCGCACGGTCTCGATCCGGCCATCGCGCGTGGAGCGCCTGCTGGGGACGGCCATCCCCGCCACCGAGGTGATGAACGCGCTGGACACGCTCGGCTTCTCGCCAGTGATGCGTGGCGACTCGATCGACTGCACGGTGCCCGCACGCCGCATCGACATCGAGCGGGAGATCGACCTCGTCGAGGAGGTGTGCCGCATCCACGGCTTGGACCGCATCCCGCTCAAGGACGCCCTCTCGATCCGCATTGCGCCGGTGGAACCCCAGGTGGCCGGACCGCGCGCGGTGAAGGCGCTGCTCGTCGGGCTCGGCTTCGTGGAGACCATCACCCACACGCTCCTGACCGAGCGCCACGCGGGTCCGTTCCTGCGGCCCGGGCGGGCACTCCTGCGCATCGACGACGAGCGTGCGGGAGGAGCGCCGTACCTGCGGCCCTCCGTGATCCCAAGCCTGCTCGAGGTGCGGCGGCGCAACGCCGACGCTGGACTGCCGGAGCTTCGGCTCTTCGAGTTCGCGCGGGCGTTCGACCTCGGCCCCGACGGCGTCCATCGCGAGCGGCCGCTCGTCACCCTGCTCTCGGACCGGCCCGCTGCGGCCGAGGATGCCATGCGCTGGATGCGCGGCGCGTGCGAGCGCGCGGTGCGTACCGTGGCCGGCCTGCAGCGCTCGCTGACGGTGCGCGCGGTGCCGGACCAGGATCGGGCCCCGTGGTACCGCGTCGAGGCCGAGTTGCTGCTCGACGGTGCGCCGGTGGCCAGCTACGGGCTCCTGTCGCCCGCCACGCGTGCGACCTTCGGGCTCGAGGGCGAGTTCGCCGCGGCCGAGCTGGCGCTCGAGCCGCTCTGGCCCGCCTACCCCCCGGAAGCCACCGCCGAGGCCATGCCCGCCTTCCCCGCGATCGAACGCGACCTGAGCGCCATCGTCGCGGAATCGGTGACGTGGTCGGCGATCGAGTCGGCCGTGACCGCGGTGGGCGCCGAGCACCTCGAGCGCGTCCGCTTCGTGGGCACGTACCGGGGAGCGCAGACCGGCCCCGGGCGCAAGAGCGTCACCCTGCGGCTCGTGTTCCGCTCGCCCGAGCGCACGCTCCGGCGCGAGGATGCCGACGCCGCCATGCACGCCGTCGCCGCGGCCCTCGGCGCGCAGCTCGAGGCCACCATCCGGAGCTGACCCATGGCGCTGCGCACCCTCACCGTCGAGGAGTTCACCGAGGCACTGGCGGCACGGTCGCCCGTTCCTGGCGGGGGTGCAGTGGCGGCAGTGACGCTGGCGCACGCGGCCGCGCTGGCCGCCATGGTGCTGGAGTTCACGATCGGCAAGCCGCGCCACGCCGCGCATGACGCGGGCCACCGCGATGCGCTCGCCCGGCTGGCCGAGCTGCGCCGGCGCGCGTTGGCGCTCGCCGACCGCGATGCCGCCGCCTACGGCGCGCTCAACGCCATGTGGAAGCTGCCCACCGGCCACGCCGACCGCATCGGCGGCTGGGACCGCGCCGTCGCCGAGGCGATCGACGCGCCGCAGGCCATCCTCGAGGCGGCAGCGGCGCTGGCGGGCCACTGCCGGGCGCTGGCGGGCACCACCAATCCGAACCTGGCGAGTGACCTCACGATTGCCCTGGACCTGGCGCGGACTGCCGCGCGTGCCGCCGCGCACAACGTAGCCGTCAACCTTCCATCAGTCGCCGACGTCACCGACCGGGCGACGCGGCAGGAGCGCATGGATCGTGCGCTCGCCGAGGCCGGCATCGGCCACGGAGCGACGTGAGCGCCCTGCCCGCCGTGGGCGGACTCGCGGGGCTGCTGGCCGTTGGCGGCGCCGCGGCGTGGACGGTGCTTGCCGCAGGGGCATGGCAGGACGTCACGCGGCCAGCCCGACGAGGGCTTGGCTGGGCGCTCGGCCAGGGACTGCCCGCCGCCCCGTCCGACCTGGGGCTGGCGCATGAGGAGCGCACCTGCCGGACCGACGAGACGACCATTCCCGCGTGGTGGATCACCGGGCGCGCCGGGGGGACGTCGCCCACGGTGATCGTCCTGCACGGTCACGGGCGATCGCGATGGGACTCGCTCCGACGGATCGGCCCATGGGTGGATCGCGCGGGGCTGCTGGTGCTTCCCGACCTGCGCGGCCATGGCGACGCCCCGGGTCGATGCACCGTGGGCCGGCGCGAGGCCGCCGACGTCTCGCATCTGGTGACCGAGGCGGAGCGCGTCCGGCCCGGGGCACCCGTCGTGCTCGCGGGCCACTCGATGGGCGCGGTCATCGCGATCCATACGGCCGCCGTCCGCGCCGCGGCCGGAGCGCCGGTGGACGAGGTGATTGCCTGGGGTCCCTACGACCGTGTGCGAACTCCGTTCGAGGCCCGCATGCGGCTTCGAGGGCTTCCCCCACGGCCAGTGTCCGACGCCGTGCTCGGTGCGCTGCGCGCCATCGACGGGCCGGAGGTCCGTACCACCATCCTCGCGTCGCGCCTTGGATCGACCCGGCTCGACGTCTGGGCCGACGAAGGCGACGCCGTGTCACCGTTGGCCGACGCCGAGTCGATCTGCCGGGCGGCCGGTGGCACCCTGCACCGCACCCAAGGCATCGCGCACGCCGACCTCGGCACGGCACCGATGCTCTGATTGCGGTCGACCCGCCGTCCGGGTCGACCGCGCGTGCGTCCGTGCCGTGGTGCAGGGCGTTGGTTCAGGGCTTTGCGCCGTCGGCATCGCCGCCGGCGGGGGCGAGCACCGCCGAACGGGTGACGAAGCCCTTGTCGTCGGCGCGCATCCACCAGTACGCCGGGCCAACATGCTTGGCGACCATCTCCTGGGTGATCGACGCCAGCGTGTCTTCGACGTCGTCCGGCACCTTGTAGCCGAGCCGCTTGGCCCAGCTGGAATCGTCCGCGCGGCCCATGGCGTTGTCCAGGCGGGAGTCATCCTCGCCGAACTCCTCGAGCATGCGACGCTCGAACTCCCAGCGTGCGGGCACGTCGATCCAACCCCACGAGATCACCGGCTCGCCACCCACGGCGAGCGCCGCGGCGCGGTAGACGGGGGAGTCGGCCACCGAAGGAAGGTCCTTCTGGCCCACGGCGCGCATCGCCTGCTCCACCACCTTTGAGTCGCCCGACGCCATCCACCCGTTGGACACGCCCACCGCGAACGGGATGAAGTCGGCGGCAAAGATCGTGTTGCCATCGACGTCGCGCGGCTCAAGACCCATGGTGCCGCCGAACTGCGTGATCATCGGGACCACGGCCTTCGGGTTGCTGCACGCCATCACGGTGGCGGTGACGCGGCTCTCCGGCGTGACCGGCTGGCGCACCGACTCCCAGGTGTAGATGCCGGGGCCGAGCGCCTCGAATCCCTTGCCGAGCACCGGACCGAAGTTCAGGAGCATGGCGTCAACCTCGTCGGCCATCTCCTGCGGAAGCCCGGCCACCACCGTGTTGATGGTGTTCATCAGGTCCTTCATCCGAATGTTGATGCGACCGAACGCCGTCGCGTCGGGGCCGACCATCGGCGGCGGCGGCTCGATGGCCGCGGCCGGGCCGAGCAACGACCACAGGCCCGACTTCTCGCCGGGCACATAGACGCCGGAGACCAGCTCCACCTGCCCCCGCGGGGTGTCCACACCAACGCCGACGGTCCACGCCTGCACGTCGCCGAAGAGCGGCTGAAGCACCGGCGTCATCAGGGCGAACATGCCTGCCCCCTCGCCCGTGAAGGTCTTCTGCATGGGTCCGGTGAGGATGGCCACCGAGAGGTCGATCTCGCCGAGCTGGTCCATGGCCCCCCGGTAGTCGGCCTGCGAGGCGAGCCCCGCCGTCCGCTTGCCATCGATTGCCTCGAGCGCCTCCTCGAGGCCGCCCATGTCGGTGCACGCCAGAATCCGTGACCCGTCGCGGCAATAGATCAGGCGTTCCATCGGACGATCCAGCGAGAGATCGAGGTCCAGGTCGCCCGCGACGCCCAGGCGCTGCCGGTTCGGGTCGCGCTTGGGCTTCACGATCTTCACCTCGCGCCCCATCACCTCGTCTTTCTCCATCGTCGCCTGGTCGCGACGCACCTCGTCGGCGATCAATGCCTCAAAGATCGCGTGCATGCCGTCGGCCCGGGCGCCCCAGTCGCCGTACAGCAGGATGTTCGACTGCTCGGCATCGAGTTCCTCATCGTGCACCGTGAAGCCGACCACGCCGAACGCGTCGGGCCACGAGAACGACCCCTCGGGCACGCCGAGCTCCTCGAGGCGCTTCGACATCGCCGCCTGGGCGCCACCGTCCTCGCCGAGGACCTTCTTCATCTCCGGGCTCTCGAGGAACCGGTGCAGCGGCAGGCCGCGCCACTTCTCGACCGTGCGGGCGAACCCGTCGGCGGCCACGACCACGTAGGCGTTCTCGGGAGCGATCGCGCGGACCGGCAGGGGACCGTCCGCAACCGGGCGGACCGCGGCGGGGGCGGCAAGGAGCAGCGAGGCGATGCTGGCGGTGGCGAAGGTCATCATGGGAATGGACTCACTTGCCCTTCTGCGGGGCCGGTGCGGAGGATCCGTCGGCGAGTTCGCCGGGGGCGCCGGGCGCCGGGCGCGGCGGCGGCTGGTGATAGAAGTGGCCGGAGTTCGGGTTGTTCTTGTCGAAGGCGTACGCCTCGCGGTGGCGCACGAAGTCCTTCACGTAGCGGGCCGGGATGGCAAACCCGACGTTCTCGCCGAGCGTGATCTTCATGTTGGTGATGCCCACCACCTCGCCGCGCATGTTGAAGAGCGGCCCACCCGAGTTGCCCGGGTTGATCGGCGTGTCGGTCTGGATGTACGAACGGCCGTCCATCTGCATCGAAGGGACGCTGACCACGCCCTCGGTGAGCGTGCGCTCGAGGCCCAGGGGGTTCCCGATCGCGAACACGCGCTGCCCGGCCTCGATGGAGTCGTCGGCCTCGAGCGGGGCCACCGGGAATGGCTTGCCGTCTGGGAGCGGGATGCGGATCAGCGCCAGGTCGATGGCGTTGGCGACCGCCTCGATCTCCACGTCGTCGATCTCCACGCGCTTCAGCGAGCCATCCGGCTGCCGCAGCCACACGGTGGCGCGCAGCGCGCGCTCGCCCTGGATCACGTGGGCGTTGGTGATGGCGTAGCCGTCCGGGCTGATGATCACGCCGGAGCCGAGGCCACCCGGGGAACTCACCTTGATGACCGATGGCCCGAGCGTCTTGGCCAGCTCCTTGGGCGGGAGCGTCGGCAGGTCGCGTGCCACCGAGAAGAGCCGCGACGAGTCGGGCGCCAGTGCGGCCTGCGCGTCGTCGCGTTCCACCGTGTCCACTTGTTCCATGCTGACCTCAAGCACGTCGGCCCCGATGTCGATCCACAGGGCGCGGTCGGTCTGCTTCAGGATGGTGCCGGAGATGGCGGCCCCGCTGCGCAGCTTCACGGTGTCCGCCGCGTGGGCGGCGAATGCGGTGGCGAGGGCGGCCAGGAGCGCAGGGACGCGGGTGGCTGAGGTGTTCATGGCAGGCCCGGGAACCTTACCATGCCCCCTCCGCGCACCTCGTTCGGAACTGCCCACCACCACACCATGAACACCACCCCGCCCCGCCGCCCGAACGCCATCCGCCACCGAGCCGCGCTCGCCGCCCTGCTGACCTTCGCTGGCGCCGCCCTGGCGGCCGCAACGGTCCACGCCGGGGCGCGGCATCCCGGCCCGTTCAACGCATCGGCGCCCGGCGCCGACGGCATCGCCAGCCACTTCGGGTTCCAGCCGCTTGAGGTCCTGCGCATCGACCCCAAGGCCGGGCCGTTCGTGGTCGCCGACATGGACGGCGATGGGCTGAACGACCTGGTGGTGGTCGACAACTTCAAGAACCGCATCGACGTCAACCTGCAGCGCAAGGGCGCCAAGCGCGAGGATGAAGTCGCCCCCAAGGGCGTCAACGAGTTCCCCGAGCACTGGCGCTACCGTCGCGAGAGCATCACGGTGGACCGGGGCGTCGAGGCGGTGGTGGCGGTCGACTACGACCGCGATGGGCTGACCGACCTGGTGTACGCCGGCAACAGCCCGCCGGGAGTGGTCTTCGTCCGTCAGGTGGAGCCCGGCACATTCAAGGTGCAGCGCAAGCAGGCGATTCGCAACCTGGGTGCCAACCGCGACGCGCTGGCCGTGCTGGACCTCCTTGGTGACGGCCGCCTCGAGTTGGTGAGCGTCGTCGACGGCAAGATCTCCGCATGGACCCTCGACGGCGACATGGTCGGCGCGCCGGTCGAGTTCTCCGCAGGCGGCGCGCGCGTCGTGGCGGTGCTGTTGGAAGACTTCGACGGCAACGGCACCGTGGACGTGGTCGGCATCGTCCCTGAAGACTCGGCCCCGGTGCGGGCCTGGTTCACCGAGCGGCAGGCCGATCGCCTGGTGGCCGGGCCGCAGGTGCGGTTCGAAATGCCGCCGGTGCGCGAGGTGGCGCCGGTGCGGCTTCCCGGCGAGAAGGCCGCCCTGCTCGGCGTGGTCGAGCGACCCACCAAGCGCGTGGCGTTCCACCGCGTGGGCCGTGGGAAGATCGAGGGCGCGGGGAGCCGCGACTCGAGCCTGGTCACGTGGAGCTTCGAGGATCCGGGCAACCGCAAGCGCCGACTGGAAGCCGTGGACGTCGATGGTGATGGCCTGCTGGACGTGGTGGCCACCAACACCTTGGCCAACGCCCTCATGACCTACCGGCAGGAGCGCGAGAAGGGCCTCGGCTCCCCGAGTTCGAGTCCGTCGTTTGCCGACCTCGATTCCGTGGCCGTGGCGCCCGCCGCTGGCGGAGCCGCGGTGTTCGCGCTCTCCGAGAAGGAAGGCGTGGTCGGCCGCGCCAAGGCGTCGCCAGACGGAGCAATCTCGTTCCCGCAGGCGGTGCAGCTGGGGTCGGGACGCGTGCCCGTGGCAATCAACCTGGTCGACCTCAACGGCGAGCGCCATCTTGCCGTGGTGGCCAAGGATGCCAACGGCAAGTCGTATTCCGTGGAACTGGTGCCCGTCGACGGCGAAGACACGCCGGCCCGGCGCGTCACGATCTCGTTGGGGTCGCAGAGCCGTTCCCCGAACGCCGTGGCCGCCGTGGACGCCGACCAGGATGGGCTCACGGACCTGCTGGTCTTCACCCCTGAGAAGCCGATGATCATGCTGCAGGCTCAGCAGAAGGTGGCGGACTCAGCCGCGGAAGCCGTGCCGTTCAAGGTGCTCGAATCAAAGGACATGGGTCAGTTCGGGCTTGTGCAGGCCGCCAACGGCGACAACACGCTCGTGGCCGACATCGACGGCAGCGGCAAGGGCGAACTGCTCGTCGCCGACCGCAACTACGTCCGTGCCCTGCGGTACGACGCGGCACCCACGGGCGGGGCCAGCCCCGGCTGGCAGGTGGTGGCGCAGATGAACGCCCGCAACGCCGACGCCAAGCTGGTGACGCTGACCGCGCTCGGCGACCGCATCGTCGCCGGCGACCGCGAAGGTTCACGCGCCATCGTCTTCGCCAAGGGCGACGCGGGACGGTGGGAACAGTCCGAGGTCATCGAGATCCCGGGCTTCCGCTTCTCCCGCCTGATCGCGGGCAAGTTCGCGGGCGACGGCAACGACGGGATCCTGGCCGTGGGCGACGACAGCTTTGCGCTCGTGCGGCTCGGCGGAGAGCGCATCGTGCTCGAGCCCGCCGGCTCGTGGACCAGCGAGGATCCGCGCCAGGTGCCGCATGAGCTCGTGCCGGGCGATCTGAACGGCGACGGGTACATGGACGTCACGGTGCTCGACGGCGGCCAGCAGATGGCCCAGGTGCTCACGTTCTCGCAGGCCGGTCGGCTCCTGCCCGCGCTGGCGTTCACCGTGTTCGAGACGCGGCTCTTCTCTGGCGGCGAGCGCCGCGAGTTCGAGCCAAGCATGGGCACCGTCGCGGACGTCACCGGCGACGGACTGGCCGACCTCGTGCTCCTGGCCCATGACCGCATCCTGATCTACCCGCAGGCCGCGGGAGGCGACGCCGCCGCCCCGGCCCGCACCGGAGGCTGAGTGGCCAACGACCGAAGCGATGCTTCCCGCGCCGACAAGCTCCTGGAGCTGTCGCGCCGGCTTGCGGGCACCGGCGACCTGCAGTCGATCCTCTCGATGGTGATCGATGCGTTGCGCGACCTCCTGGACGCGGACCGCGCCACCGTCTTCGAGTACGACGCGAAGGCGGACGAACTGTTCACCCAGGTGGCGCATGGGCTTGGGGGAAGCGCGCCGCAGGTCATCCGCATCCCGGCAGGCGCGGGCATCGCCGGCGCGGCCGCCCGCGGCAAGCGCATCGTGAACATCCCGGACGCCTACGCCGATGAGCGGTTCAACCGCGCGGTCGACCAGAAGACCGGCTACCGGACGAAGACCATCCTGGCGATCCCCCTGCTCGACCACGACGGCGTCCTCGTCGGCGTGGCCCAGGTGCTGAACCGCCGCGAGGGCACGTTCGATGCCGGCGACGAGGCGCTCGCCGAGGGCCTGGCCGCCAATGCGGCGGTGGCCATGCGCCGCGGGCGGCTGATCGAGGACCGCATCGAGCGTGAACGGCTCGAGCGCGAGATGGACGTCGCCAAGGAGATTCAGGCCGAGACCTTCCCCGGCGAGTTCGCGCTCGCCCCCGGCTGGGACATCGCCGGCGCCAGCGAGCCCGCGGAGTTCTGCGGTGGGGACGCCTACGACGTTGTCCCCATGGCGGCGGGAAGCATCGCCGCCGACGGCGTGGAGCCGGACGGGTATGTGCTGACCGTCGCCGACGCCACCGGGCACGGCATCGCCAGCGCACTGTCCAGCGTGCAGATGCGCGGGATGCTCCGGCTCGGCATCCGCCTCGGGCAACCGCTCGTCCGGATCGCCGAGGAGATCAATGCCCAACTCGTCGAAGACCTCCCGAACGGGCGATTCGTGACCGCTTGGTTCGCGCACCTCGACTGCGCCACGGGCGAGGTGCACTCCATCTCCGCCGGCCAGGGCCCGATCATCGTCTACCGCCGCGCCGAGGACCGCTTTGAGATCTCCGGGGCGGACATGCCGCCGCTCGGCGTGTTCACGGTGCCCTACGGCGACGAGGACTCGAAGCGTCAGTCGCTCGAACCCGGCGACATCCTGGTGGCGGTGACCGACGGCTTCTTCGAGGCCGCCAACGCCGGTCGCGAACTGTTCGGGGAGGACCGCGCGTGCGACGTCATCCGTCGGCTGCGCGACGCTGGCGCCGCCGGGATCTTCGCCGGCCTGCGCGGCGCCGCCCGCGAGTTCACCTCGGACGCACCGCTCGAGGATGACCAGACCGGGCTGGTGATCGTGCGCCGCTGACGGCGCCGCGCGCGACCCGGCCCCACCGCGCGTCG
>JBJOIF010000018.1:0-4260 GCA_046047335.1 Planctomycetota bacterium
TGCTCGGCGTCGAGGGCGAAGCCCGCTCCGTCGAGGAACTCCACTCGGCCCGTGGTGACGTCGTACATCGCGCCGACGATCGCGATCTCGCCGTTCATGAGCATCGACGAAAGCGTGGGGCTGTTGTCCTGAATCCATCGGATCGTGTTGCGGACGTTGATGGCCGCGACCCGGTTCACGAACGCCTCGTTGCTGGCGTCGCGTCCCTCGATGGTCCGGGTCTCCATGCGCACGGCCTCCGCGATCGGCTCGGTGATGGAGCCGAGGTTGGTCAGGCCAGTGGCCTCCACGGGGTCGATGCCCTTCGCGACGAAGTCGCACGTGGCCTTGACCGCACCGCAGCGGGTGTGGCCGAGCACGACGATCAACTTGGATCCCGCCACCTTGCACGCGAACTCCAGGCTGCCGAGCGCCTTGGGGCTCGCCACGTTGCCGGCGAGCCGGACGCTGAACATGTCGCCGATCCCCAGGTCGAACAGCAGCTCCGCGGGCGCGCGCGAGTCGATGCAGCTCAGCACCGCGGCCATGGGGTGCTGGCCCTGCGCGGTGGCGTCCACTTGGCGAGCTAGGTCGCGCTTCAATCGGTGCCCGGACACGAAGCGCTCGTTGCCTTCCTTGAGCAGTTGGAGCACCTTGCTCGGGGTCAGCGAAGCCTGCACCTCTCGCGTGGACACGTCCACGTACTGGACCTCGTCCTTGAGCGGGTAGCGCTCCTGGAAACCGAGCAGGCTCAGGTGCACGCCGCGGCCGGGTGCCGTCTCGCGGGCGTAC
Source organism: Planctomycetota bacterium (assembly GCA_046047335.1). Classification (GTDB taxonomy): domain Bacteria; phylum Planctomycetota; class Phycisphaerae; order Phycisphaerales; family SM1A02; genus UBA966. The sequence goes on from JBJOIF010000018.1 coordinate 772, forward strand.
TCGTGGATCGTCGTGAGGATGTCGTTGTCGATGTAGTCGCAGGTCCGCGCATCGATCAGGACGCGGTCCCCGGGCCGGAACTCGCCGAGCGTCAGGTTGAGCTTGGCGCGGTTCAGGAACGTGGCCTGGTTGGACAGCTCGATGCGGTGGACGATGCCGCCGACGTGCTCTTCCCTGACCACCCGGAAGCCGCGGTTGATGTTGCCCCACATGATGAAGGCCAGGCTGGTGCCGAGGCCGATCAGGACGCCGACCAGCAGGTCCGTGAAGACGATCGCGAGAATCGTGACGGCAAAGGGGATGAACTGGGCCTTGCCCTCCGCCCACATCGACCGCACCAGCGTTGGGCTGGCCAGCTTGAACCCCGTGACGACCAGCACCGCGGCCAGGGCCGAGAGCGGGATCATGTTGAGGACCCCGGGAAGGAGCGCCACGCTCCCGAGCAGCAGGACGCCGTGGAAGATCGCCGAGAGCTTGGTGCGCGAGCCGGCGTTGACGTTGACCGAACTGCGCACGATCACGCTGGTCATCGGCAGTCCGCCGACCAGCCCCGAGGCCATGTTGCCGATGCCCTGGGCCAGCAGTTCGCGGTTTTGGGGGGTCCAGCGGCGCTGGGGGTCGAGACGATCGGTGGCCTCGATGTTGAGCAGCGTCTCCAGCGAGGCGACGATCGCCAGCGTTGCGGCCGCCAGGTAGATGGCCGGATCCGCGATCCGGCCGAAGTCCGGCATGGTGATCACGTCCGACCAGGTGAAGTCGGGTCCGCCCATCACCGGAACGCTGACGAGGTGGCTTGCACTGATCTCCCACCCGGTGCCGCGCATCATCACGCTGAGACCGGTGCCCATCACCACCGCCACCAGCGGGCCAGGAACGATGGACTTCTTGAGGGGCGTCCGGTCCCAGACCAGGAGGACGGCGACCGAGGCCAAGCCGACCGTCAACGCACCCGGGAGGATGGCGCTGGCGGCCGCCATCAGGTCGGTGAAGGTGTTCGACCCATCGGGGCGGCTGAACGCCATGTCGCCCTCGAAGTCGGCGTCGTATCCCACGAGGTGCGGAACTTGCTTCAGGATCAGCAGCACACCGATGGCGGCGAGCAGCCCCTTGATGACGTTGGTCGGGAAGTAGTTGGCCAGGAAGCCGCCCTTTAGGGCACCGAACACCACCTGCAGGCCGCCCGCGATGAGCACGGCCAGGAGGAACGCCTCGAACGACCCGAGCGAGGCAATCTGTGCGAGCACGATGGCGGCCAGCCCGGCGGCCGGTCCGCTGACGCTCACGTGCGAGCCGCTGAGGAACCCGACCAGCAGCCCACCGATGACCCCCGAGATCAGGCCCGAGAGCAGGGGTGCGCCGGACGCCAGGGCGATGCCTAGGCACAAGGGAAGCGCCACCAGGAACACGACCACGCCGGCAACGAGGTCGCGACCCACTTGCTGGGGGCGGGTGAGCGAGAGGTCGGCGGCGGGCATCGAGGTCGGGTCCTTGCGTGTTCGTGTGGCCCGGCGGCGGGTGTGGGGCCAGGTGCGTGTGGTGGGCGGCGGCACCGGGAATGGCGCGGCGCAAAAATGAGTTTAGGGGGATTCCGGCTTGGGAATCACGCCGATCGGTTCGGATTGGCGCAACTTCACGGCGCGCGAGGCGCCGGTGGCGGGCCGAAAACGCCCGCCATCGATCCAACCGAGCCGATGCGTGCTCGGTCCCTCCGAGGCGCACGGGCCAATGCCCATCGCTCCGGACTCCACCCGGTCCACGGTCGAGAGGATGGACGCCCCGCCCCCGAGTTCGGCCTCGGCCAACGCGCCGCGCACCGGTCGGCTGCTCCAGACGCCGACGTCGGCGGGCCCGAGGCGGTCGATGGCCCAGCGACCCGCCAGTTGGTCGACGTCGTGGTTGCCGGTCCAGGCGATGACGGTGCCGAGGTCCGAGGGGGCGCCCCGGTCGTCCATCCACCGCGGGTCGGTGGCGTCGCCGGCCACGGCGTCAAGCCCTTCGGCCTGTGCGCTCGCCACGCGTGCGGCGTTGCTGTCGACGATCCGGACCCGGACGCCACGTGAGGCGAGCGCCTTCGCCAGCGCCACACTGAGCGCGTGACCGCCGATCAGGAGCGTCGATGAGCCGGTCGGTTGCCGGACGCGAAGCGCCCAAGCGAGCGCCGGCGAGAGCGTGCTGGCGGCGACCACGGTCCCGACGATGGTGGCGAACATCACCACTTCCAGCCGCTCCGCGTCCCGGGCGAGGGCAACGGCCGTCTCGAGCGGGACGTTGCCTCCGCCGTCGTTGAGCACCGGCAGCAGGTCGTTGGCGGCCACTGCCGCCACCGAGAGCGCGACGATCCCGCGGGGTGCGAAGGTGGCGGCGAACGCGCGTTCTCGCCAGTCCAATCGCGAGCGGTGCGTGGAGGCGAGGACGCAGGCCGGCCGCACCACCAGGAGCAGCGTGGCCACGAAGGCAACCTCGGGCCAGCCGAGCGCGGAGATCCGGTCGACGTCCACGCGCGACGCGAGCAGCACGAACAGCGTGCCCACCAGTAGCACGGCAAGCAGTTCCTTGAATGCGCGCAGTTCACTCGCCCCCAGGATGCGGGCACGGGCCATGATGACCCCGCAGATCGTCACCGCGGCCAAGCCGGCCTCGTGGGTCACCGCCTCACCGATGCCGACGCAGGCCATGCACGTCCCGATGGCGATCAGGTTCAGCACCTGCGGCTCGGCTTTGCCGGAACGCGCCGCGAGCGTGAGCAACCCGTATCCGGCGAATCCCATCAGCGTGCCGATCCCCGCGCCGCTCAGGAGCGGCTTCGCGAAGATCCACAGCCCTTCGCCCGCGAGGCCAGGCTGCAGGCCGGTGGTGAGCCAGAGCCGGACCACTTCCAGGGTGGTGACCGTGGCGACCACGCCGATCGGATCGATCAGCACCGCCTCCGCGCCGAGGGTGGTCTGCAGCCTCGGAGAGAGCCGAAGCACGCGGATGATGGGCTGGACCACGGTGGGGCCGGTGACGATGAGCGCGGCGCCCAGCACCAGGGCGATCGGCCAGCTCATGCCCAGGAGCAGGTGCGCCGCCACCGCCGCACCAGCCCACGTGATGGCGGCCCCCGCGGTGAGGAGGCCCCAGACGGCACGTGGGGCGCGACCGAGCTCCTCGCGGTTGAGGTGGAGTGCGCCCTCGAAGATCAGCAGGCCGATGGCGACCTTAATGAACCCGTTCAGCGCGTCGCCGAGGGAGCCGGCATCGACCACCCCCGCGCCCGAGACGCCCATGGCCACGCCGGCGCCGAGCAGCGGCAGCATGGCGGGAATGCGGATCCTGCGGCAGCCCGCCACCAACAGCGCGCTGGTGCCGAGGGAAAGGGCGATGGAGGCCGCAGCGGAAGCCATGCGTCGGTGCGCACTGTATGACCCGGAGCGCCTACGATAGCGAGTTCATGAATGCCAGTTCGGACACGGCTCCTTCGCACGCCCCGCGACACGGCGCGTTGGCCCG
>JBJOIF010000019.1:0-2617 GCA_046047335.1 Planctomycetota bacterium
AGCTCCTGCCAAGTCGAGGTTCCCGTGCCTGGCGCCGGGTAGTTACTGCCGATGGCCGGAAGCACGCCCGAGTCGGCGAGGATCAGGTCAAGGCCATACGGCAGATCAAGCCCAGCCGGAGCGCTGCCCGGCACTCCGACATTGCGGGTGACGCGGTAGACGACCTCGATGCTCGACTTCTCGAAGTACGGAGTGCCGACGGTGACGGTGGTCCCGACCTTGTGGCTGGTGTATGTCGTTCCGGTGTTTGGCATGGGTCACCCGAAAAGGTCGTTGAACATCCGATACAGCGCCACGGGCGGGATCACATTCGCAGCGACCGACCCATATTCCATCGCCCGCTCACCGAGCGTCATCTGCTCGCGCTGCTGGCGGGCGGCCTCGAGATCGGCGGCGAACGCCACCGCGCCCTGCCCGCTCGTGGCGATCAGGCCCTGAATACGCGCCTCCTCCATGGTGCCGCCGCCGAGCAGCGTGCCGGCGCGGGCCGTCATCTCCTTGAGGCTGTCCATAACGGACCCCGACGCCTCGAGCGTGTCGCCGAGGATGCCGCCGATCTGCCCCTGATCGTTAGCGGCGCTTGCCCAGAAAGTGTCCCAAAAGCCCTTGTTCTTCGCCTCGAGCTCCTTCGAGAACTCAGACGCCGCCGCGAGGCGCTCGGAGAACATCTGCGCCACTCCGGTCGTGCGCCAGGTCGACTCCTCGGTGTTCCTCGATGATGCCGCCAGCGCCGTTTCGGCGCGGCTGACCGCCCCGGTGAAGCTGTCGATGATCCGCCTCGAGGCCATGAACGGCCCCGCCGCCGTCAGGGCAGCGGCGCCGACGCCGATGGCCATCGAGCCTGCCCCACCGCCGAGTGCGCCCAGGGCGCCGATCTTGCCGAACTGCCCGCCGGCGAATGCAAGGCCCTTGCCGCCGATGTTCTGCAGCTGCTTGTTCGCGCGGTCAATGTCCTTCTGCATCGTGCGGGTGTTCACCCGCACATCGACATTCAGGGTGGGCAGCTTCGCCATGGTCAGATCCTTGCGAAGATGGTGCGCGGTGAGGTGAACTTGCGCGTGGTGTACTTCACAACAGCGTCGCGCAGCGCCTCGTTCAGATGCTGACGCAGACGCGGCTGGAACACCTGCGCGGCGGTGATGAGCGCCATCGACCCGCGGTGGTAGTTGCCGCGGCCCCGGTGGTATCGCTTCTTCTTCCAGTCCTTCCCGCTGCCCTTGCCCGGCTTCGGCCACGACTTCGACCAGCTGTGCCACCCCAGCTCGGTGAAGTGTTCGCGCCAGCCCGCGTTCACATCGTAGACGACGCGCCTGGCCTTCCCGCTGGCGGGGATAACGCCATCTTTCGGAAGCCCGGTACGGGCGGCGACGGCGCCCCACATGCTCCACTTGTAGCGCTTGATCTTGACGCTCGTGGACTTCTTGAGCCGCCCCGTGCGCACCGGGCGGGCGGCCTTGGCGGCCTTGGCAATCTTGGCGTTGTACGACCACAGGGCCCGCCGCATCACGCGGTCCTGCACGGCAAGCGGGAACTGCTCAAGCATGCGCTTGACATCCGCGGCGCTTGCTTGGTTGAGCTCCGCGGTGACTGCCTCGAACCTCTGCGCCTTCAGCTTGTTCAGCCAGCGATAGTTCATCGAGCCGCCTCCGAATACCGCCCCAGTCGGGGATCTTCCACGCGACATTCACCCACGCCGCGGGCAGGTTCCACGGCGCGGCGGGCGTCGGCGAGAAGCGGCGCAGCATTTCCTGCGCCGCCGGAGCTAGTCCCGGCCTTCGGCATAGAGCCCCTCGATCAGCGGGATGAGCTTCATGGCGAACGCGAGCGGCGCGGCTGCTGCCGCCTCGACATCGGCGAACACGGGGCGGCCGTCGGGGTGCTGCACATGGCGCCACAGCATCCAGGCATTGCCCTTGCCCTCGCCGTCGGCGTTCACATGGAGCGCCTCCGCGAGATCGGCCACGGTCGGGCGCCTCAGCTGAAGCGAAACGCCCATCACCTCGACGCGCTTCGGCTCGAGGTTGAGGATGGCCGCCAGATCAGGCAATGGTCACACCCGAGATGGCCTTCAGCTCGATGGTGGCACGCACCACATCGTTCACGGGCGAGGAGTAGTTGATACTCGTCACGATGGCGCTGAAGGTGTAGGTGGCGCCCGTGTGCGCGGTGTAGACGACCGAGGTGCTGGCCGTCGCGGCGTTCAGGGCCGTCTCGATGGCCGCCTGCACGGTGCCGCCCTGGTCGAAGAACACCTCGACCGTCGCCGAGCTGTCGGTCTGTCCGGGCACATACTTCTTGTAGTCGTAGCCCAGCTCGGTGATGTCGATGGTCGAGCGGTTGTGGTTGAAGGTGATCGACGCCAGACCCTCGATGGCGGTGCCGCCGAAGCTGATCGTCGAGCCGGATGTCGCGTGCGTTGCCATGTCTTAGGGCTCGTAGTAAAGGGTGCAGGTGTAGTTCAGGACCGCGGGCGACTGCTCGTCCCCGTCGGTCGCCACGGTTTCCTCGATGGTGTGTCCTCCGGCCACGACCGCCGTGAACACGATGCCGTCGTGCGTGCCGGCGGCGAAGGCGTCGCGCACATTGTCGAGCTGCCCAGCCGCCGCCAGCGTCGTCG
>JBJOIF010000020.1:0-14059 GCA_046047335.1 Planctomycetota bacterium
CGCGGAGCTCGCCAAGGAACTCCCCGAGCTGGGCGTCGTTCACCGAGCCGCTGGTGTCGATGCACACGTCCACGTGCAGGCCCGTGCCTTCCAGGGTCTCCACGTACAGGCCCTGCCACAGGTGCCGACGGTCGAAGTCGGTGAAGTCGTCCGACGTGCGCACCACGTACCGCCAGAGCGCGGTACGCCAGTCGAGGCTCGGTCCGTGGGCGTCGTCAATCATCCGGCTGATGCAGGCGGGAACACTGCCGTGGGATCCCTGGGTGGCGTTGGAGACCGCCCTGGCCCGATGCATGGCGTCCGACCAGTGCGCCGCCAGACGCTCCGCTCCCTCGGGCGTGCAGGCGTCGAACCCAGCGTCGTGCGGATCCGCCAAGTCACGGATGCCAAGGGTGACCCGCGATGCCCCACGCCGTGGTTCGCGCTGCAGCAACTCGTAGATCTCCTCGACGCAGAGGTGGGCAAGCTTCGGGCGCTCCACGCAGCCCGCGGGAAGGTCCAGGTGCTTCAGCTGCCGGATCGCCCCGTTCACGTGGATGTCCGCCGCCACATTCCAGAGATGCGGCTCGCGATGCTTCCGTCGCTGCAGGTGCAGCATGGCGCAGTGCAGCAGTTCGTGCACCACCAGCCCGTCCAACTGGGCGGACGAGAGCTGCGCCATGAACCCAGGGTTGAAGTACAGCCGGCGCCCGTCGGTGGCGGCGGTGTCGAAGCGATCGCTCACCTCGACCGGCGCCATCAGCAGCAACGCCGAGAAGAACGGGTGATGCGCCGCCAGCCGCAGCTGGCTGGCGTGGATGCGTCGCTCCATGGCGGCGCGATCCGTGGGCGATGGGGCGGCCGGATTGCTCACGCCGTGGCCATCACTTCCCGCGTGTCCTTGGCGAACGCCTTGAAGCGCCCATCGGCGACCAGCGCCTCGGCCAACGGACCCTGCAGTCCCTTGCTGGTCATGGACCGCACGAGGTCCTGCATGAAGGTGCGGCACCACTCCGCGGGCATCTGGTCGTGCACCCAACGGAACGCGTTGACGGCGCCGGACGCAGAGCGGGCGCGGAGCGCTAGGCCGATCGCCGTGGCGTACCGCACGGACAGTTCTTCGGGGCACGTGATGTCACCGGCGTCGCCGTCGAGGATGGCTTCCAGATCGGGGACGTGGCTGTACACGTCGCGATGGGCGCGAAACTCGGCCTCGGCCGCCGGTCCGATCACGCCGCCAACGCCCAGGCCCGCCTTCAGGAGCGCATCGGCCATGAACCAGCTGCGCGGCGACGGCCACGCCGGGCGCGCGGCGTCCATGCGGTGCAGCAGGTCGGGACGGAACGCCAGGAACGACAGGACCTGCTCCGAGATGCCCCGTTCGATCGCGTGCTGCTTGAAGCTCTCGTAGTCGGCCACGATCTCCAGGTGCACGAACCGGTTGGCCAGTGGGGCCGGCATGTCGAAGACCGAGGCACGGTCCTCCTTACGGTTGCCGGCCGCCCACACGAACCAGCCCTCGGGGAGCACGTAGTTGCCCACCCGGCGATCGAGGATCAACTGCTGCGCGACGCCCTGCATGCTGGGCGCCGCCATGTTGAGTTCATCGAGGAAGAGCACGCCACGGCCCGAGCGCGGGAGGAACTCCGGCGGATACCAGCGCGAGATGCCCACGGTGCCGTCGGCGGCGTGCTGCGGCACGGGCAGGCCGCGCAGGTCCGTGGGGGCGAGCTGGCTCAGGCGGACATCGATGAACTCGAGCCCGGCGGCATCGGCGGCCTGCGAGACGATGCTCGACTTTCCGATCCCCGGCGCACCCCAGATCATGAGGCTGAGGCGAAGTTCGTGGGAGAGCGCAGTCGAGAGGAACGCGGCAAGCTGGGATGGGGTCACGATTTGGGTTCTCCAGAAGGCGACGTGCGGGGGATGGGCGCGGGCGTGGGGCGATCGATGCAGGACTCGAGGCCGTCACTCCACCGTGCGGGGAGCGGCCTCCATGGAGGGGCCACCGGACGCGGCATCGGCGGTGGCCGGTGCGGAACGCGCAGGGGCCGCCGTCGGCACGGCCATGGCGGCGATGACCTCCGCAAGCCCCGTGGTGGGAGTGTCGGGTTCAAGCGATCGGTGCCCGGAGTCGACGAGCCACTCCGCGATCGCATTGGCGAAGGGGATGGTGCGGATGCCGTGCCGGACGGCCAGGCCGCCGAGGTCGTTCATCCAGCCCGCATCGACCGCGAATCCCGCTCGGCGGAGCATGCGCCCCAGCCGGATGCCCTCGGACGCGCCGGTTCGCCCCGTGAAGTACGTCCGCTCCGCCCATCGCACGCCGCCGTCGGACGGCCCCGGCACCGACCGCATGGTGGCGATGATGGTGAAGTCCGCGTATCGACGCGCGCCGCGCGGTCCCTGCCGGAACATCTCCTCGAATCCCGGAAGATCGCCCACCGATGGTTCCGGCATCGGCTGCCTCCGTTGCCGCACCGACGCGCGGGCCACGGTGCGGTACATCGACTCCTGCATCGGATCGAACCCGGAAATGACCACCACGGCGCGGTCCGCGCATCCACGGAACACCGCGTGGAAGTCCGCCATGCCGTCGGCGGTGGTGGCGTCGAGGTGGAACACCGGCTCGCACATGGAGGCGGCGATCGCGTTGGCCAGCGTCCGCTTGCCGCTGTCGGCCGGCCCGGCAAGGACCGTGTGCGGAAACCGGCGGCCCGCGGTGAGGCATGCGTCCACCGTGCGCGCCACGGCCGCGGCGACGCTGGGGATCTCGGTCAAGTGGTTCAGCGCACGCGGCGCCAGGTCGGCAGCCGTGAGGTGGGTTCGTGGAGACGTTCGGTCGCTACGGTCGGGCATGAAGCGAACTATGCCCGCCGGGGGTGAAGTTCGAACTTCAGCGGGGAGCGGAGCCGGAAAATTCCGGCAACCCGTGCGCAATCGCTGCGAATGGGTGGGTGAGGCGCTGGCGCGCCGCATCGAACCGACACAACCCCGGACCCGGAGGAATCATGAGCTCAGCGAAGCGACATGTGCACGAATGCGTCATCGAACGCGAACTCGATCCCTCCGTGGACCTGCATCCGGCCACGCTGGCGCACGCCCGCGAGCACGTGGCCCTGGCCGAGGCGCTGTCGCGTAAGGTCGAAGCCACGCTGGAGCGCGGTGGCTCCTTCCCACATACCACCTTCATCGGGGACGCCGACAGCGGCACACGAGGATTGGCGCTGGCGTTGGCGGCCGATCTCGGCGCTCCGCTGATCGAGGCGTGCATCGGCGAGGTGGATGACCTGAGCCGCCTGCATCGACGGCTGCGGTCCGCCGCACCGGGCACCGTGGTGCTCTTCGATGGACCGAACAACGAAAATCACCTTGCTGGCTTTGCCATCCAACGCCTGCACGATGGACGGCGCATCTGGAATCCAGCGTGGCGCGCCTGCGGCACGGGGCCTCAGGAGCCATGGCAGGAACGGAAGCTGGCCGAACGGTGCTATCCGCCGTTGGTGGTGATCACCACAGAGACCATGGAGTTCCGGCCTTTGCTTCATCCCTTCGCGCACCATGGCCCCGACCAACCGGCCGCCAACGTGCAGCGCGTGTACGTCCGTCGTACCGAGGATGCCGTCCGGATCCAGTTGGCGCGCGCCATCGCGCGCCGACGGCTCTGCATCGATGATGCAGCGATCGGACTGATCGCCGCGCGATGCCACCAGCGGTCGATTCCCTTGATCGACATGGTCAACGCCCTGACCGAGTGGTGTCACGCACAGCCCGGGGCCGCCGTAGACGAGTCGACCGCATCCACCGTGCTCGACGGGTTGGCGAACTTCATGGTCCCGCCTTCGTCTGATCGAGGTCGCGACCGTGGATTTGAATGTTCGCTGGACCGCAGCATCGACATGGACGCGAGCAGCGATTCCGGAACCTCGTCCGCGGCAAGTGAGCATCGGCAGATGGTCAAGTTGACCGCCGTCCTGGCCGGTCTGCTGTTCGTGGTGATCTCCCTGGCCTGCGTCACGGGGCTATCGATCCACTCGGCCGTCTGGGGAACGGATCCCGCCCCGCCGGCGGCTGAACTCGTTGCTTCACCCTGATGCGCCATGATGCGTCACGGCGGGGCCGAAGCGCCCGCCCGGCTCGGGGTTCCCCCGGGGCTGCGCATCGCTCCCTGACCCAGGCGATCCGTTGAACGCATCATCCGTTGGTCCAGGTCATCCCGCGCCCAGCGTCGAAGAACGACTGGCGCGCCTCGAGTCCGTGCTCTCGCCCGATGGCACAGTCCGCTGCCGGGGCATCCTGATCATGGATGCCCACGGCGCGCCGCGGATGGTGGCAAGCGTGAGCGAGCGCGGCGAGGCCGTACTCGAGTGGCTGGACAGCGGTGCGCGCCGGCGCGTGACGATCTCGGCCGACGACGACGCATCGGCAGGCATGATGGTGCTCGATGCACGGGGCACGCCGCGGATCGCGGTGGGTACGGACCGGACGGGAAGCGCGCACGTGGTGTGCTCCGACGGCGAGCGCGTGCCGCGGATCGTCGCGGGGACGACGGCGGGCGGATCGGCCGCGATCACGGTCAACGACGCGGCGGGAGCGGTCCGCATCAGCGCGGCGACCACCGCCGATGGCCGGGTGGTGGGCGACTGGCAGGTGGAGGCGCGGTTCCGCTCAGGCGAACACGGTCGGCAGCGGTAACGGGAAACTCGGTGCTACGGAGGATCGCGGCGCGATGTTCAGCCCCAGCCTCCGAGCAGGATGCCGAGATCCAGGCCGTCGACCGCTCCATCGCCATTGACGTCGCCCGATCCCGTGCCTGCCCAGTTGCCCAGGAGCATGCCAAGATCGATCCCGTCGACGGATCCGTCTCCGTTCAGGTCGCCAGGCCGAAGAGGACCCACCTGCACCTCGAGGCTCACGGGGTCGGCATCGAGGTACACGCCGTTGCGGTCCCACGCGACGAGCGTCAGTCGATAAACGCCCGGCGCCTGGCCGAACACGTACTGGCCGTGCACGTGCCCCCCGATGCCCACCGCGAAGCTCCGCGAGTCCCGCGTCGCGCCATCGGTTCGTGCGACGTTGGTGAGCGTGCCTCCGGCCCCGACCACGGCCCATCCAATGGCTGCACCGGTTCCGCCGGCGGGCGTCCCGTCGAGCCGCTCGGCAGCGGCGAGCTCGAAACGGAAGTCACCGCCCTCGAGCCTTCCGGTCGAGAAATAGAAGTCGCTGGTGAGCGTCAGGTCGGTGGCGGCAAACCACCCCTGGAACGCATTGCCCGCCGTGACGGGCGCCAGCAGCACCATGCGCCACGGCGTGCCGTTGACGAGCAGCGTCCCATCCGGCGCAACTTCCCGGCCGGATTCTGCGGGAAGGTAGCCCGCGCGCGAGATGATGCGGTCGCCCGGACTCCCGCTCTCAGTGTCGACCGTCACGTGGCCGTGGGCGATGGCAAGCGTGGTGGCCGCAGCCGCAGCAAGGAAGGCGGCGGCGAACGCCGCTCGAGGTGCTCGTCGCGTGGATGTCGGGTCGTGGTCTGTCATCGTGGTCATCGTGTTCATCGTGGTGCATCCGGGTCAAATGGGTTCTTCCCGGACTCGAAGTCGCGTTCAATGTCGCGCCATCGGACGGGTGCGTCGTGGGCATCGGCAAAGAGCACGTTGGACGACTCGCCATGCCGCTCGACGGCCATGGCCGACGAGATCTGCGTGGAGCGGGTCCATCCGACGGAATGAAGGTGGTCGATCAACGATTCGCCGGGGACCTCGACGGCCCAGAACGTCGTGGCCGGGTGCGGCACCTGCGGCGAACGGCTGATCGCCGAGGTGCGGCCGCCCGGAAGGGCCTGTCCCGTGAACGGATCGAAGTCGATGCCCGCCACCAGCGGCTCAAAGTACGAGTTGGTTGCGTAACTGGAAGGCCGCGCATCCGCGAACGGATCCGCGGGGCACCTACGGACATCGCCCTCGAAGCCGTGGGGTACCAGCGACTGCAGCCAGGCGGCGGGGTCCGTGACGGTCCCGGTGGTGTGGCTCGAGATCGGGAAGTGCTCGTCGTTGATCAGGAGGTAGCTGCCGAGCGCCAGCGCCATCTGCCGCAGGTTCGCACGACACCGCGTGTCGTGCGCCGCGCCCCGCATCGATGCAAGCGCCGGCACGAGCAACGCCACCAGCAGCGCGATCACGCCGACCGTGACCAGGAGCTCCACGATCGTGAAGCCCTGGCCACGGCCGGCGGACGTGCGACGAAGATGCTTCGTCGCGCTCGTCATCAGGCGCGCACCTCGCGCCGACGGCGTGCCTGGAATCCCGCGACGGCAAGCAACGCGATCGCGCCCGGCGCCGGCACCACGGACACCGAGACGTCGATGCCGTACGTCGGGTACGACGGCCCGGTCTGCGCCAACTGCGCCGCGTAGTCGGCTCCGCCGATCGAGAGCGAGTAATCACCCGCCGCAAGCAGGAACGTCGCCGTCACGAAGCCGTCGGCGATCCCGTCGCCGTTGATTCCGGCCGCGTTGCCGAAGTTGGCGACGGACCCATCGGCGGCATGCCCGATGTACGCGAACGATCGCAGCGAATCGGAAGGGTCGATCACGGTGTCCGAGACGCTGTTGCCGATCGACCAGTTGCCGAGCGCGTTCAGGCTGCCTTCCTTGCCGCTTCCGCCCAATCCGGAGCCGTTGTCGCTGCCGAACTGCTGCTGGAGCCACCAGATCGAGAGCGCCGAGCCGTCGTGCGCGAGCGGGCTGGACGTGTGCGAGAGGCCACTGAACAGGCTGAAGGCGGGAAGGAACGTGCCCTGCGCACCGGTGCCGAGGGAGTTGCGGGACACCGTGATGTTGACAAACGTGTTGTCGGCCGCGACGGAGAATCGGAAGAACCGGGTGCGGTGCGTGTCGCCCCAGTCGGCGTCGGTGGCATCGGCCCACCCGTAGGCGCTGCTGACGGTCTGGTTGTTGATGGACGTCGCCGTCGAGCCGACGGTGCCGAAGTTCCGGTTCGTGTAGCTGATGTGTGCCGAGGCCGCCGAGGCCACGAGCGAGGCGAGCGAGATGGAAGCGATGGAGAGGGTCTTGGTGTTCATGTGAGTCACCCGATGGGTGTTGATGTGTTTGAGAGAGAGAGAGAGAGAGAGAGAGAGAGAGAATCAAGAACGACGACGACTCATGCCGCATGCGCCGACGATGGCGATAGCCGCAATGGCACCGGGTGCGGGCACGACCGCGAATCGGATCGTGACCGGCGCGGAGTCCGCGTACCTGCCGTTGCTGTCCCAGGCGATGACCGTGACGTCGTAGGTGCCGACGGCGGTGAAGTACGCCGCCTGTTCATGCTCGTGGTAGCCCGCGAGCGTGTCGTACGAACGGCCGATCCTGGAACCGGCGGAGCTCGAAGCCATGCCGGCGAACATGCCGTCATGGTCGAACTCGCCCCACCCGACTGCGCCGGCCGTGCCCGAAAGCACGGCGACGGAGGCAATCTCCCAACGGAAGTTGCCGCCGGCCAAGCGGCCGGTCGCGAAGTAGAAATCACTCGTCAGGAGCAGGTCCTGCGAGTACCACGCCCCGTCGAGGGGCCCCGGCTGCGCGAGGCGCTCGCCCACCGTGAAGGTGGCGATCGACCCGTTGTAGAGCAGCCGGCCGTCGGCGATGGTGAGTGCGCCTTCGGTGGCCAGGTAACCGGCGCGGATGCGGATCGGGTCGCCCGCTGCGCCGGACAGCGTGTCGACCGTCATGTGAAAGTGCGCGTGTGCCGGGGCGGCGAGGGCGATGGTGCATGCCCACGCCGAAGCGGCGAGCGCTTGGTGAGAAGTGATCATGGAGTTCCCCTGCGCACGTGGCGCAGTGAGGCGTTCTTCCGGACGACCGCACGCACGAGGGACGAAGTCACTCGCGGTCGCATGCACGCGCATGCCGAACGGTCACGATGGAACGGGGCTCAGGCGCAGCGCTTGGGCGGCGGCACAGGGATGTCCAGGGAACGCAAGAGGAGCCGGCCCGGCTTTGGATCGGCCGTGACGCGCGGGGCGACGCCCCCCGGCACGGACACCACCCGAAGCACCGCGTCCACAGGAATCGAGGGGATGACGGCGCACACGACGAGCGCGGCACCGCCCTTGCAGCCGAGCGCACTTGCACACGGCAGCGAACGCGGCCCGCGGGTGCACGGACCCGCATCGCAGGCCGTGTCTGCCCCGTCGGTCGAACAGCATGCGGACGGCACCGGGGCGGAACGCCGGGACGAGCAGCATGATCCCCCGGACCGATCGGCGGCCGAGCCCTCCGCTCGAACCAGTGCGATGCCGGCGGTCAGTCCGGCCTTCAGGCGCGCCACGCACGCCCCGCAGGTCGCGCTTCCGGGCTTGATCGCATTCGCCGCGGCGATCCATTGCGCGTCGGTGAAGCGGACGCCCATCGGAGGCAGGATGCCCCGCTCCAAGGCCCAGACCAAGCGTTGGTGCGGCGTGTGACAGCAGCACGCCGTCCAGCACTCGGTGGCGCTGGCGCAGCCGCAACCACAGTCCTGGCAAGGATATGGATCACCGGAACCGATCGATGCACCGAGCACCCGTCCGAGCAACGCGGGGGACGGCATGACCCCCATTGATGCCACCGCGATAACCAACAGCATGACGAGTACCACCGCTGCGCGAATCAACCTGCGGGCACCGGGCATGGATTCCTGCAACGGCATGAAAGGCGGGATCGGAGGGAGGATCGGATCATAGCCAACCACGTCGTGCCGCGACGCAGCATCGACGCATTTTTTTGATCAGGCCCCACGTCGATCGCACGCCCACGCGTCACCGCCCCGTGAACGGCGTGGTCGAGAGTTCCACGCCGGCGTTCCGCTGGCCGAAGTAGCGCATGGGCCATTCGTCGGCGAAGAGCACCATCGGCCGGCCCTCGTGGTCGATGGCCAGCGTGGCATCGGCAAAGACCTCGGGAAGGAAGTCATCCGGCGCGCCCTCCTTGCGCCACCACCGCGCGATCTTCCACCGCGTGGGCTCCAGGCGGCACTCGGCGTTGTACTCGCTCTGCATCCGGTACTGGAGCACCTCGAACTGGAGCGGTCCGACCGCGGCAAGGATCGGCCGCTTGATGGCCGCATCGAGCCCGGAGAGCAACTGGTACTCGCGCACCACCCCCTCCTGCAGCAGTTGCTTCAAGCCAAGCACGTACTTCTTGCTGTTGCCGGGGCTCGGGTTGTGGATGAACGAGAAGCACTCGGGCACGAAGGTCGGCATCTCGCTGAAGCGGATGGTGCGGTCGGTGGAGAGTGTGTCGCCGATCCCGAGCGCGTCGTGGCCCACGAGGCCCACCACGTCACCGGGCATGCCGTCCTCCACGGTCTCGCGGTCGCGGCCGAAGAGGCGCTGCGCGTTGTTGAGCTTGATCTTGCGGTCGCCCTGCACGTGGGTCACCGTCATCTCGCGCTCGAACCGCCCGCTGACCACCCGCAGGAACGCGATCCGGTCACGGTGGCGCGGGTCCATGTTGGCCTGGATCTTGAAGACAAAGCCGCTGAACGGCGGATCCGTGGGGCGCACCAGGCGATCCCCCGACCGGCGCGGACCTGGGCCCTCGGAGTTTGCGAGGAACCCGTCGAGCAACAGCTGCACACCGAAGTTGTTCATCGCGCTGCCGAAATAGACGGGGGTCAGCTCGCCGGCATGCACGCGTGCGGGGTCGAACGCGTCGCCGAGGCCCGAGAGCAGTTCGACCTCCTCCCGCGCCTTCGCGTGGACCTCCGGGTCGAGTCGGTCGGCGAGCGCGGGGTCGTCGATCCCCAGCACCTGCTCGGGAGCGGCCGTGGCGTTCAGCCGAGTGCGCTCGAAGACGTGCACCTGCTTCGCCAGGCGGTCGTAGACGCCCCGGAACGTCGGCCCGGCGCCAAGCGGCCAGTTCACCGGGAATGGCGCGATGCCGAGCGCACGCTCGAGCTCGTCGATCAGCTCCAGCGGCTCGCGCGTGGGGCGGTCGCACTTGTTCATGAAGGTGAAGATGGGCACGCCGCGGCGACGACACACCTCGAACAGCTTGCGTGTCTGGGCCTCGATGCCCTTGCCCGCGTCGATCACCATGATGGCCGCGTCGACCGCCGTGAGGACGCGGTAGGTGTCCTCGCTGAAGTCGTTGTGGCCGGGGGTGTCGAGCAGGTTGATCCGGTAGCCCGCGTAGTCGAACTGGAGCACCGTGCTCGAGATCGAGATGCCGCGCTGGCGCTCGAGCTCCATCCAGTCGCTGGTGGTGGCGCGCTGGTTCTTGCGCGCGGTGACCGTGCCGGCAAGGTCGAGCGCCCCGCCGTACAGGAGCAGCTTCTCCGTGAGCGTGGTCTTGCCGGCGTCCGGATGCGAGATGATCGCGAACGTGCGTCGGGGGAGCGTGGAGGAATCGACGGTCATGCCGGGCGTGGAATGGTACGGTGGGTCCCCATGGCCGACCCCGCGATTGCCGTTCGCTCCGCCCGGCGCGACGACCTGCCGGCGATCCTCGCGATCTACAACGCGGCCGTGCCGCTGCGCACGGCCACCGCGGACCTGGTGCCGCAGGAGATGCCCGCTCGGGAGGCATGGTGGGAGCAGCGCGACCACGCGCGGCGACCGGTACTCGTGGGCGAGGCGCACGGGCAAACCGTGGCCTGGGGCGCGTTCACCGACTTCAAGCCGCGAGCGGGGTACGCGCCGACCGCGGAGGTGAGCGTCTACGTGGACCCGGCATTCACCGGCCGCGGCGCGGGGCGCGCGATGCTCGACGCGCTGATGGCGCGGGCGGGGGCGTGCGGCATCGATCGGGTGCTGGCGCTCTGCTTTGCGCACAATGAGGCGAGCCTCCGGCTGTTCGGGTCGCGTGGGTTCACCGAGTGGGGCCGGCTGCCGGACGCGTGCGACATGGACGGCGTGCGACGAACGGTGATCGTGCTCGGGAGATCGAGCCCGGGGTAACCCCGCACTCGTACGCAAGGACGGGGAGACCGGGAGGGGCAGAAATTGGTGCAGGGTCAGCCGGGACCCAATTTCTCCGGCAGCGCGTCCAGGAACGCTCGCCCGTACCGCTTCGTCACGATCCGCGGATCGAGCACCACCACGCGGCCCTCGTCGGTCGAGCTGCGCACCAGCCGGCCGAATCCCTGCTTGAATCGCAGCACCGCCCGCGGCAGCGAATCCTCGAAGAACGGCTTGCCCCCGCGCGCCTCGATCATCTCGTGGCGCGCCTGCACGATCGGCCGATCGGGCACCTCGAACGGTAGCCGCGTGATGATCACGTTGCGCAATGCCCGGCCGCGTACGTCCACGCCCTGCCAGAAACTGGCCACCCCGAAGAGCACGCTCCGGTCGTCGGCCCGGAAGCGCTCCAAGAGCGTGTTGCGCGGGACCCCGGTGCCCTGGATGTGCAACGGATGGCCAGCCTCCACCAGGTCGCCGGCGATCCGCTCCGCCACCGCGTCGAGCGTGCGGAAGCTGGTGAACAGCACGAAGGCCCCGCCGTCGGTGGCGCGCACGTGCTCGCGGACGCGCGAAGCCAGCTCGTCCTCGTAGTCCGGGTGCTCGGGCTCGGGCATCGTGCGGTCGACGATGAACTCCACCAACCTGGCGTAATCGAACGGGCTGCCCAGCTGCAGCGTCTGCGGGTCGTCGCACCCGAGCCGAACCGCCGCGTGCCGGAAATCGCCCCGCCCCGTCGCCAGCGTGGCGCTGGTCAGCACCACGCCCTTGTCCTGGGCGAAGAGGTGCTCGCGCAGGATCGGCCCCACATCCACGGCCGCGCACACCAGCGTCACGCTGGGTCGCTCGCCGCGGCGACGCTTGCCTGCCTCGACCCAGTACACGCACCCGGCCATCGCCTGCGCGAGCAGGTCGCGCGCCGCGGTTCCCAACGCCTCCGCGCGCGCCGCGAACGCATTGAGCTCAAACTGGTCGGCCTCGGACGTGATGCGATCGCGCAGCATGCGGAGCGTCGCCGCCAGCGCCAAGAGCGGACCGCCGACGTGATCCGACACCATGCCCGCCTCCCGCATGCGCCCGCTCGACTCCCCGCTCGACTCGTGCCACCGCCACAGCGCATCGAACTGCCGCTCCACCGCGCTCTCCACGGTGCGCACGCCGCGGATCGATTCCTCGATCAGCCCGTCGGCACCGTCGTCGGACCGGAGCGCGCCCAGGAAGCCGCGACCCGTGCCCGTCTGGTAGAGCGTGCGCAGCAGGTGCCGGACACCGCTCTCGGAGAGCCGCACCCCGAAGTTCTCCGCCGCGACATCCTCGATCTCGTGCGCCTCGTCGAGCACCACGTGGTGGTACGGCGGCAGCACGCCGCCCGACTGGCCGGCGCGCGAGCGCATCGCCAGGTCGGCAAAGAACAGCGCATGGTTGGTCACCAGGATCTGCCCGTGCTCCATCCGGCGCCGCGCCGCCTGGTAGAAGCACTTATCGAAGGTCGGACAGCGCCGACCCATGCAGTTGTGCGCGTCGCTCTGCACGTGGTCCCACACCTCCGCGCGCGGAAGCTGCGGCAGCGAGGCCAGCGACCCATCGGTGGTGGTGTAGGCCCAATCCTCGAGCCGATGCAGATCGGTACGGTCGTCGTCGTGGCTGAAGAGACGCCCCTCGCGCTCGCTGGCCTGCTTCAGCCGGCGCAGGCTCACGTAGTTCCCACGGCCCTTCACCAGCACCGCCGAGAACTCCTCGGGAATCACCGCGTTCAGGAGCGGGATGTCCTTCTCGATGAGCTGCTCCTGCAGGCTGATGGTGTTGGTGGCGATCACCACGCGCTCGCCGCGCTCCACCACCCGCCGGATCGCCGGCAGCAAGTACGCGAAGCTCTTGCCGACGCCGGTGCCGGCCTCCACGAACAGCCGCTGCCTCTCCTCGAACGCGCGCTCGACGGCCGCGGCCATGGCCAGCTGCTGCGGCCGGACCTCGAAGCCGGGCAGGCGCCGGGCGATCGCCCCGGTGTCGGAAAGGAGCATGTCGGGCGCGACCGTCACGGGCAACCCTAGGCGATTGGCTTGCGCTTGGGTTCGCCGGGGAGCCGCGGGTACGTGCGCGGGGTGGCCCGGACCTTCTCGATCACCACCACCGTGCCCGTGGGTGTGCGGACCTGGTCGACCACCTGCGCGTGCAGGTGGTAGAGGGCCTGCTTCGCCTCGACCACCTCCTCGGCGGCCTTGTCGCCCTTGATGCACAGCACCGTCCCGCCATCGCGGACGAACGGCACGGTGAGCTCCGCGAGCACGTTGAGCCGCCCCACCGCGCGGCTCACCGCCACGTCGTACCTGCCGCGGTGCGTGCGGTGGTCCTGCCCCGCCGTCTCCGCACGCTCGTGGAGCACGGTCACGTTGGCGAGGCCGAGCGCGGCGGCGGTCTCCCCGAGGAATGCCGCCTTCTTGCCAGTGGCCTCAAGCAGCGTGAAGTGCACGTCGGGCATCGCGATCGCAAGCGGCATGCCCGGGAGCCCGCCGCCCGACCCCACGTCGATCACCGTCTTCGCCTCGGCGCTCGCAATGAACGGCACCAGCGTGAGGCTGTCCTGCACGTGACGCACCCACATCTGCCCCGGCTCGGTGACCGCCGTCAGGTTGAAGCGCTCGTTGGCGTCAACCAGCGCCTGCAGGTACGCACGCAGACGGTCGGCGTCCCCGGCGTCCAGTTCGATGCCCTGCGCCGCGATCGCGGCGGTGACGTCGGGGGGGATGGACGGAATGGAGGCACTCATCGGTCGAATCCTCGGGATCGTCGGCTGGCCACGGCAAAGAGCACCGCCGTGGTCATCCACAGGCACACGAGGCTCGAACCGCCGTAGCTCACGAAGGGAAGCGTCATCCCGGAGACGGGCAGCAGCCCGATGGTCATGGCCGTGTTCACGGCGAGCTGCACGAACACCATGGCACCGATGCCGACCGCGGCCAGGCGCCCGAACCCGCTGCCCGCGCGCATGCCGACCATGAACGCCCCGAACGCATACGCCGCGCCCAGGAGCCACACGGCGATGCCCCCCAGGAGTCCCCAGCGACAGGCGATCACGACGAAGATCATGTCGTTGTGTTCCTCCGGCAGGCGATTGAAGCGGATCAGCGTGCCCGCCTCC